>CAJXPP010000157.1 GCA_913058195.1 uncultured Gammaproteobacteria bacterium
CTCGGAGATGTGTATAAGAGACAGATTTAATAAAGTTAATGATTTTAGTGGTTTCAGTATCCACTAAATCTGCAAGTGTCAGTGGTGCCAAATAATTCAGATATTGTTGTTGGGCATCCCATAAAATCCCTTTTAATTTACATGAACCAGAAATAAGACAAGGAGGATGATCACAGTTTACTGGTTCTAGCGTATTTTCCATTAGTTCAATCACGGATTTTAGTGAAATTTCATTAGCATCGCAGCCTAATAATATGCCACCATTTTTTCCACGTATCGACTTAACCCAGCCAGCATGTACTAATTTATTAACTATCTTCATTGCATGACTTTTTGATATATCAAAGCTGTCAGTAATTTTCTGAATGGTAGTCATTTCTTGTTGCATCATCGTAAGATAAATCAACGTTCTAAAGGCAAAATCAGTGTGTTTAGTTAACTGCATATATCGACCTTTTACCAAAAAGATTAACAAAAAGTAAATTATAAAGGCTTGCATAGTCAAAAGATACATGTAAAATGCATCATTAAAGATTCATTTAGTATGCATGTTCAAGTTATATAAGGATTCAACTATGTTAAGCCAGCAGACAATTGAAACAGTACAGTCAACCATTCCACTATTAGCGGAGCATGGTCAGGCAATTACTAAAAATTTTTATGGGAAACTATTTCAAGCTCATCCTGAGCTAAAAAATATCTTTAATATGAATAATCAACAGGATGGAGAGCAGTCTCGAGCTCTAGCTGATGCCGTATTTGCTTATGCAAATAATATTACAAATTTGGAAGTACTAATTCCAGCAGTGCAGAAAATTGCACATAAACACACAAGTTTAGGTGTTAAGCCTGAACACTACCCTATCGTGGGTAAATATTTGTTAGAAGCAATACAAGATGTTTTAGACTTGCCAAAAGATCATGCTGCTCTAGAAGCATGGGCTGAAGCTTATGGCCAACTAGCAGATGTATTTACCAATACAGAAGAAGGTTTATATCAAGCTAGCGAAGAACTTGATGGTGGGTGGCGTGGCTTTCGAGAGTTTGTCATTGAAGACATTATTGCTGAAACACCAGAGGTGAAATCTTTCTATCTCAGACCAAAAGATAATGGCTGTTTGCCGTTATATAAAGGAGGACAGTATATTGGGATAAAAGTGAGCCCAGAAGGCTCTGAGTTTGAACAAATTCGTCAATATTCGCTATCTGGAATACCAGGTAGTGCTCAACTACGCATCACAATAAAATCTGAAGTTAAAGGTTTAGTGTCTAATCAGCTCCATCAGAGTACTAAAGGATCAGAGCTATTGGTGCAGGCACCAGCAGGTGTATTTAACCTCGATGCTCAGGCAAAGAAACATATCTTTATTGCTGGCGGCGTAGGCATTACACCTGTTATGAGCATGTTGTATGAGGCATTAGGACAAGGAATAGCACCTGAAAGCATTCTGTTTATTCAATGCCAGCGTGATGAACAACATCAAATTTGTAAAGATGAGTTAGCTCTATTGCATAAGGTTAAGGGCTTTGGCTACAAAATAAGTTATATGGACAGTGATTCTGGCGATAACCGTGGCTATTTAAATGCGGGTATATTAACTAAATGGCTAAGTGAAAATAAGTTTGATACGAATGGTGATACTGCCGTTTATTTCTGCGGCCCTAAACCATTTATGTCAGCATTGAATAAATGCTGTATCGGCTTAGGTTTTGAAGAAAGTAACATCCATTATGAAAGTTTTGGGCCAAATGCAGCCATTTAAATTTAAACGCCTGTTGAATCACTTCCTACACTGGAGGTGGTTTGCTGTTGCCTTCGTTATTGGTAGTATCTTAAACCTAATCAATCAATCGGGTGCTTTTTTTGGAGAGCCATCGGTGCATTATCCAAAATTAATACTGACGTATTGTGTACCTTATTTCGTTTCGAGTATTTCAGCTTGGTGTGCTTTAAGTAGTAAGTGATAAATTTTGCTATAACTCTAGAGTGGTAGTACCAATGTTATTTTGGTAGCCATAAATAGGAAGGCAAAGGTGACCAGAATCGAATTGGGAGACACATCGGTGAAGAGGAAGTCTCAATAGCACAAACTTTTAAGATTATGAATAATACTGCTTTTTTTACATAGTTTGAAATGACGAATGAGGTGCTACTGGCACGAAGTAGCTATTAAATGAATGTCAGCTTTCGACCCAAAGCAGCCTGTCAAATGGTCCCGAAATAATGCTTTCAAGCGTGTTAGTTCAAGTTATAATTACTTCTGACCTTTGGAGTTTTTGGCACAACCAATGCACTATCTATCAGGGTTAAACTAAAATAACTAGCCAATAGTACCAAAGTACAATATGTAGGCGAGCCGTCTTCTAGTACAGTTGCAACTGTTTTGGCTATTTAGTCGAGACTTTAAATTAATTTAAACAAGATAAAAGCCAACCTTGGTGTGAGCCAAGCTACGGAAAGCCAAAGGTCTTTAGTTCGCGATTAAAGATAGCTGGGTTGTATATAAAAGGAAAGTGTTATGAAAAAAATATTATTGGCATCAACTCTTCTTGCTGCAAGTTTCAGTATAAACGCAGCAACTGTTAACCTTGATGCATTAACTAGTACTAACCTTAATCCAGTCGAGCTAAACCTGACAGCAGGCACATATAATGTTAACCCATTCGCGGGTGCATTTACGTCATGGAATGCTTGGGGCTCGTCTACTGGTTGTGATAGTACTGGTGCAAATTGCTCAAAAGGTTGGATTAACAACTACTCGATTACTACACCAACGGAAACAATATTTACGAGTAATAGTATTAGGTATGCTTCAGCAAATTTAGCATTGTTAAATTCGCTTAGTACTTCTTTCACATTGTTATCAGATGCCACGGTTAAGTTTTTCATTAACGATAGCAATTACGGAGATAATATAGGCGGTATGTCATTAAATGTATCTGCAGTCCCAATCCCAGCAGCAGCATTTTTGTTTGCACCTGCACTATTAGGTTTCATGGGTTTACGTCGTAAGGCTAAAAACTCAGCAGCTTAAATCTAAGTTACAACTGAATAACATTAAGCCGTAGCAATTAAGTTTGTTACGGCTTTTTTGTATCTATTGTTTTTCTCTATTTATTAAGATCAAAATTAATAATATCAATGATTAATATGACGTGTATTTCATTTTAAAATAGAGCCGTCATGGGGTAAAGCTAATGACTTTTAAGAGATTCTGTTCAGAATAAAACACTTTTGTGAGTACCCGTCATCAGCATAAATATATCGTTAAATGAATGTCTGCTTGTGGCGCTAAACGCTCTTTTAATTACTTATTGCTAGTTTTAAATTGTTCAACTAAAAATGCGATTAAACTTTTTACACGTTGAGGTTGATGTTTATTTTGAGGGTAAATGGCATAAACATTAAGTAGTGAATTAGTAAGTTGATTGGGCAAAATGATATTCAATTGTTCTGATTCAATGGCTTCAGCACAAATAAAATCAGGCATAAGGATTACCCCCTTGCCAGCAATGGCTGCTTGGCATAAAAAGTCACCATTGTTAGCGTTCATTACTGATGGAATACTGATGCTTTCGGTACCGCCTGATTTTGTGGTGAATTTCCAGCTATCAGGTGCGGAGTGGTAATTCAGTTTAACATGTCCATTGGCTAGCCCTTGTGGCGTGTTTGGAGCGCCATGTTTTGCAAGATAAGCTGGGCTGGCACAGAGGATTAACTGAATGGTTGTGAGTCGCTTAGCAATGAGTGATGAATCTTTCAGCTTAGCAATCCGGATCGCTAAATCGAAGCCTTCCTCAGCTAGTTCAATGTGACGGTCGTTAAAATCAACATCAAATTTAATCTTTGGATGCAAGTTATTAAATTGCTGAAGTAAGGGGCTTAACTTTGCTAAACCAAACGAAAGGGGCACGGCTAGTCTGATGCGACCTTCAAGAGCTTTTTCTTTATTGCTAATTGATGATTCAGCTTGAGACACTTCCTCAATAATTCGCACACAGTGGTCATAAAAGGTAAGTCCTGCATCCGTTATGGTGTGCGTGCGAGTAGTACGCGTCAGTAAGCTCACACCAAGGCGCGATTCTAGTTCTGACAAACGACGGCTAATTGCCGATTTCACTGTGTTCATTTGCTCAGCTACTTTGGTAATGCTGCCTGCATCAACCACGCGAACAAAGGTCTGCATTTCTTCTAATTGATTCATTACTTGCCTTATAGTTCTAATATTTGAAACAGTAAGTTCTAAATATACCTGTTTATTAATATTTTGTGAACTATAGAATGGTGACCTACATTAATAACAACAAGGGTAAAAAAAATGAACACTTCTACTACACATCACGGCGCTTTTCTGACACGTATTACGCTTGGCTGTATTTTGTTGGCTCACGGCGCACTCAAAATATTTGTTTTCACAATCCCTGGCACGGTTGGCTTCTTCGAGAGTTTAGGGCTACCTGCGATATTCGCTTACCTGACCATTTTCGGCGAAATCTTTGGTGGAACAGCCCTGATTTTAGGTATTTACCCACGTCTTGCTGCCTTACTTAGTTTACCAATTTTGCTTGGTGCAGCGTGGGTTCATATGAGTAATGGTTGGGTATTTAGCAATGTAGGCGGTGGTTGGGAGTTTCCTATGCTACTTATTGTTTTGGCAATAGTCGTCGCAATCCAAGGGGGCGGTAGTTTTGCCATCAAGCAGATACCTGCACGGCTAAAAGTGTAATTCACCTTATTTATATCAGATACAGCGAACAACAGGAGACGAACAATGATTACTCATTATCCCTATGAAAACCTGGGTCATGCCAATCATGGCTGGCTAGATGCAAGGCACCATTTCAATTTTGCGAATTACTATGATCCTGAACGACAGCAGTTTGGTGTGTTGCGTGTCATTAATGACGATGTCATAAAAGCAGGTGCAGGTTTTGATACTCACCAGCACAGGAATATGGAAATTATTACCTATGTCAGAAAAGGCGCGATCACCCATCGAGACAGTAATGGTAATGTTGGCCGCACCGTGGCTGGTGACGTTCAAGTTATGAGTGCAGGCAGTGGTGTTTTCCATTCCGAATTCAATCTGGAGAGCGAAGACACCAACATCTTCCAGATATGGATAGAGCCGAACCAACTGGACGTTAAACCGCGATGGGATAGTTATAAGTTTCCCAAGGAGCCGACTACAGATTCGCTTATGTTACTAGTGTCGGGCGATGGCGCTGCGCCGTTATCAATCTATCAGGATGCTCTTATTTATACTGGACATCTTAGCCAAGGTACGGAGTTAATCCATCCGATAAAACACCAAGCTTATGTGCTGGTATCTGAAGGGACTCTCGAACTAGAGGGGCGTTTACTCAATATGGGAGACGGTTTGGAAGTGACAGAACAATCATCGATTAAGTTAAAGGCACTCAATAACACCAAGGTATTGGTGATTGATGTGCCGCAAAACAAAAAACATTAATTTTTGATAATAATCTAGGAGAGTTTCAGTGAATA
Source organism: uncultured Gammaproteobacteria bacterium (assembly GCA_913058195.1). Classification (GTDB taxonomy): domain Bacteria; phylum Pseudomonadota; class Gammaproteobacteria; order Nitrosococcales; family Methylophagaceae. The sequence continues at coordinate 5,510 of CAJXPP010000157.1, forward strand.
ATATATTACATATCTGTCTCTTATACACATCTCCGAGCCCACGAGACTAGGCATGATCT
>CAJXPP010000158.1 GCA_913058195.1 uncultured Gammaproteobacteria bacterium
ACGGTATGGATAAAAAACGTGGTGATTCAACTATCGTTGTTTATGACTTGGGTGGTGGTACTTTTGACATATCGATTATTGAAATTGCAGACATAGAAGGCGAGCATCAGTTTGAAGTATTAGCAACAAACGGTGACACATTCTTAGGTGGTGAAGATTTCGATCAACGTGTTATTGAGTTTCTAGTTAGTGAATTCAAAAAGGACCAAGGCATTGATTTGTCAAAAGATCCTTTGGCACTTCAACGTTTAAAAGATGCTGCTGAAAAAGCAAAAATCGAATTATCTACAAGTTCGCAAACAGACATTAACCTACCGTATGTAACGGCTGATGCATCTGGTCCTAAACATTTAGAAATCCGTTTAACGCGTGCAAAACTAGAATCATTAGTTGAAGACTTAGTTAAACGCAGCATGGAACCATGTAAATTAGCGCTTAAAGATGCTGGTTTATCATTATCAGAAATTGATGATGTTATCTTGGTTGGTGGTCAAACACGTATGCCAATGGTACAAGAAGCTGTTAAAGAGTTATTTGGCAAAGAACCTCGTCGCGATGTAAACCCTGACGAAGCAGTTGCTTCTGGTGCGGCTATCCAAGCAGCGGTATTGGCTGGTGATGTTAAAGACGTTCTATTATTAGACGTAACGCCATTGAGCTTAGGTATCGAAACAATGGGCGGTGTAATGACCAAATTGGTTGATAAAAACACAACTATCCCAACAAAGGCGAACCAAACGTTCTCAACTGCAGATGATAACCAACCAGCAGTAACTATTCACGTCTTACAAGGTGAGCGTGAAGTAGCTTCCGGTAATAAATCTCTAGGTCGTTTCGACTTAGCAGATATTCCAGCAGCGCCTCGTGGTCAACCACAAATCGAAGTAACATTCGATATTGATGCCAACGGTATCTTAAACGTGTCAGCTAAAGATAAAACGACAGGTAAAGAGCAGTCTATCGTGATTAAAGCGTCAAGTGGCTTATCTGACGAAGAAGTCGAAAAAATGGTTCAAGACGCTGAAGCGCATGCAGATGAAGATCGTAAGTTCCATGAATTAGTGTCTGTTCGTAACACAGCTGATGCTTTAGTTCATTCGACTAAGAAATCAATCACTGACTTGGGTGACAAGTTAGACGCTGATGAAAAAGTGAAAATTGAAGCAGCAGTAGAAGCATTAGAAGAAGCGATTAAAGGCGAAGATAAAGATGATATCGAAGCTAAAACAGCCGCTTTGACAGAAGCTTCTGGCAAACTAGCAGAACAAGCTTATGCTGAAAATGCAGAAGCTGGCGCAGCACCTGAAGGCGAACAAGCGGAAGCAGCCGATGATGTTGTTGATGCTGAATTTGAAGAAGTAGAAGACGACAAAAAATAATCGTTACACACGATTATTGAGTTAGTCCACAACTGGCAGACGCAGGGATATCCCTTGCGTCTGTTTTGTTGTATTTAAAGGTAATAGTTTAGGTAGACAACTTAATGGCCAAACAAGATTTTTACGAAACACTGGGTGTATCTCGCACCGCGACAGAAGCTGAAATAAAAAAAGCATACCGTCGTATGGCAATGAAATATCATCCAGATCGTAATCCTGATAATGCTGATGCAGAAGAACATTTTAAAGAAGCAAAAGAAGCTTACGAAATTTTATCTGATGCACAAAAACGAGCTGCATACGATCAATTTGGCCATGCCGGTGTAGATAACTCTGCTGGTGGACACCGTGGTGGTGGAGGTGGTTTCAGTGATGTTTTTGGTGATGTATTCAACGACATCTTTGGCGCATCTGGTGGCGGAAGGCAAAATTACCGCGGTGCTGACTTACGCTATCATCTTGATTTAACTCTAGAAGATGCCGTAGCAGGTACCACGACAAAAATTCGTATTCCTGTTCATGTGAACTGTAAAACCTGTGAAGGTACAGGCGCGAAAAAAGGCACCAAACCTACTACATGTACAACCTGTGCAGGCCACGGCCAAGTACGAATGCAACAAGGTTTCTTCCAAGTTCAACAGCCATGTCCACATTGTGGTGGTACAGGTCAAATGATCTCCAACCCTTGTCGTGACTGTCATGGTGAAGGTCAAATCCAAGAACATAAAACATTATCAGTTAAAGTCCCTGCTGGTGTTGATACTGGTGATCGCATCCGCTTAAGTGGCGAAGGTGAGCCGGGAACAAATGGCGCTGAAGCAGGTGATTTATACGTAGAAATGCAAGTTAAACGCCATGATGTATTCACTCGCGATGGTAGTACCTTATATTGTGAAATGCCGATTGGCTTTGTTATCGCTAGTTTAGGTGGCGAGTTAGAAGTACCCACTCTCGAAGGTAAGGCAAGCCTGAAAATTCCTGAAGGCACACAAACAGGGCAACAGTTCCGTTTACGTGGTAAAGGCATTAAATCAGTCCGTGGTGGCCCAGTAGGTGATTTACTTTGCCGAGTAACGCTGGAAACACCTGTCAAACTATCAAAAGCACAAAAAGAAATTTTAGAGCAGTTTGATGCGTCGTTAAAAGGTAATCATAAGCACAGCCCCAAACATAGTTCATGGTTGGATGCAGTGAAAAAGTTTTTCGACTAAACTGTTGTAAAGAAATAAATACTAAGGATTAAAAATGGCAACACGTATTGCAATCAATGGTGCAGCAGGGCGTATGGGCCGCTGCTTAATTCAAGCTGTCGAACAAACTGAAGGCTTAGTATTGAGTGCTGCAATTGATCGCGCTGATTCAAGCTTGGTCGGTGCTGATGCAGGGGAGTTAGCTGGAGTTGGTAAATTAGGTATTTCCATTAGCAGCGATGTTGAAGCTGCAACAGCTAGTTCCGATGTAATTATTGACTTCACTTTGCCAGAAGTAACCATGAATCTATTACCACATTGCGTAGCAAATCAATGTCATCTAGTAATTGGCACAACTGGTTTTTCGACAGAACAAAAACAAGCCATCGATACTGCGGCCCAACAAATATCAATGGTATTAGCACCTAATATGAGTGTTGGCGTGAACCTATCTCTTAAGTTATTAGATATTGCTGCACGTGTACTAGGTGATGATGTTGATATTGAAATTGTTGAAGCACATCACCGTCATAAAGTTGATGCACCATCAGGTACAGCATTACGTATGGGTGAAGTGGTTGCCGATGCCTTAGGCCGAGATCTAAAAACCTGTGCTGTATATGGACGAGAAGGCCGTACTGGTGAACGCGATCGCAATACCATTGGTTTTGCTACAGTTCGTGCTGGTGATATTGTTGGCGATCATACCGTCATGTTTGCTGGTGAAGGTGAACGAGTTGAAATCACTCATAAAGCATCAAGTCGTATGACCTTTGCATTAGGTGCAATGCGAGCATCAAGCTGGCTAATGTCGCATCAGTCTGGCTTATACGATATGCAGGATGTGTTAGATCTTAAGGATTAATATTTAACTATTCGTTTTGTCACATCATTTGTATTTGTACTTGAGAATACAAAACTAATAGACAAAAAAAGACCCTCTTTTGAGGGTCTTTTTTATTCTAGTAACTAAAAGCTTATTCTTAGAATCTACGACCAATACCAATACCGTATACAAATGGGTCAATATCAGCGTCAATTTCCGCACTACCAACAAGAATACCGGAGAATTTAGCTGTTGAATCAATTTGAATGTATTTCACATCAAAGTTAACAAACCAGTCTTCGTTTAAAGCTACGTCAACACCTGCTTGTGCTGCAAAGCCAAAAGAACTTTTTAGTTTTATTTTATCACCCGCTACTTTAAGCGCTGAGTTTCCTGACACTTCTTCATCAAAGAAGTATGTGTAGTTAATACCTGCACCAATATATGGTCGAATGTCTGAGTTAGGCATAAAGTGGTATTGCAATAGTAATGTAGGTGGTAATACTTTTGTATCGATTACATCACGGCTACCAGGTAAGGTGTCAAGGACAAGACCTGCAGCTTTATGAGTCGTTACTGTATGCTCAGAATAACCTAGAATTAATTCAACGCCCCAGTTAGGACTTATCATATAGGTGATATCTAATTCAGGAACTGTATCAGAATCAACAGTAACGCCTTCGCCAACGTCACCAGCACCAGTAGTAAATAATGTACCACTATCATCATTAGGACTAACATTGATGATCCGACCTCGTACTAACCAGTCGCCTGCTTCATAGGCCATTACTGGTGTTGCAATTGCTGAAATTGCTGTTGCTGTTAATAAGGCAATAGCTAATTTTGTTGCTTTCATTATCTGTCTCCGCATAAAAAATTCAGTCGCGTCTAAAACGCTTGAATTGAATCATACGACGCTACCAAATTATGACCATGATCTAGATCAATGGTTTGTAGCGAATTAGATAAATATACCTTTACAGGCTTTGTAGCCTGTAATTAACCACAAAAACTGAGTCAACATGGCAGTTAAATGTTGTTTTTTAACCACATAGTTTCTGTAATTTATCCATCTCACGCAAAGTAATTGTTTTTCCCGCAATAATAATTAAGCCTCTCTCTTGAAAACGAGACAGGATTCGACTCACTGTTTCAACAGCTAAGCCAAGATGATTAGCAATATCGCCACGAGACATGCTTAATTGAAATTCTGTTGCTGAAAAGCCACGATCTTTAAATCGTTTTGATAATGATAAAAGGTATGTGGCCAATTTTTCATCAGATGTTTTTTTGCCTAATAACAACATCAGGCTTTTATCACCTGAAAGCTCTTTACTTAATCGCGTTAATAGCTGCAACTGTAATTGTGGCATTTCATTGCCGATCTCTTGTAAGGAGTCATAAGGTAATTCACAGACAGCACTACTTTCTAATGCTTTTGCCGTTGATTGGTAGAAATCATGATGTATCGCATCTAAACCAATAAATTCGCCAGGAAAATAAAAACCTGTCACTTGATCGCGGCCATTACTCATCGAAATTGTTGTTTTAAAAGAACCTGATCGAACAACAAACAATGATTTAAACGTATCTTGATCAGAAAATAATGGTTGTCCGCGCTTATAGCTTGCAGTGCGATTAATGATTTTATCCAGCTTGATAAGATCGTTGTTATGTAGGCCTAGCGGTAAACAAAGACGATAAAGTGAGCAGTCCTGACATGCCACATGTTCATCCTCGATCTTTCCGAGATCATTAAACAGAGGAGTGACATTATTTACTTGGGCCATTAACAATATTCCATTGATATATGCATATAGTAATAATACCTCTTCAAACCACTCTCTTAAACAGTTATTATAATCTTTTATTTATACATTATGGATTTGTAATGGCATCTCGAAGTGCAACTATCACGCGAAATACGCTTGAAACCCAAATTGAGGTAGCAATAAACCTTGATGGTACCGGCAAATTTAATGCTGAAACCGGTGTTCCATTTCTTGACCATATGATGGAGCAAATTGCTCGTCACGGCTTATTTGATCTCAATATTAAAGCTAATGGTGATCTTCAAATTGATGATCACCACACCGTTGAAGATATCCTGTCTCTTATACACATCTGACGCTGACGACGATCTACTC
>CAJXPP010000159.1 GCA_913058195.1 uncultured Gammaproteobacteria bacterium
GATCTACACAGAGTAGATCGTCGGCAGCGTCAGATGTGTATAAGAGACAGGCTTGTAACAGCCAATTATCAGGATCATTTTGTTGAAGTGCCCAGAGCATAATATCTAAGCTCTCAGCAATAACATGGCTATCCACAGTGATTAACACTGGCACAGTAGCTTTCGGTGACGCTTGTAATAAAGCGTCTGGTTTATCGCGCAGTAATACTTCACGTAACTCTACTTGAACACCACTTATGGCGATAGCTAAGCGTGCTCGCATAGCATAAGGGCAGCGACGAAAGCTGTATAAAATAGCGTGACTCATAGACATTAATATTTATATAAAAATATGCATTTTAAGGGTTTATAAATACTTTTGTTATAAAAGGAATAATAAAAATACACTTTTGCAAAACTTAAAGGTAATCGTAAATAACGAGCTTTAATATTTAGTACATATAAGGACTTAAATAAGTAGCAAGAAAAATCGAAGAGACGGTGGCTTTTGATTGTGTAAATAAGCCTAATTTGCTGCTTGTGTATTTTAGTATAAGCGAGTGGCTTAGCCAATATACTTAGCTAAAATTCGAAACATTGCAAATCATCTGCAAAATGCATTGGACCACTATATTGCTTACGTATTTGTTCGGTGGAGACTTGTTCTTGACCAAGAGTACGCTTCATACGGTGTGATAACACTAATTGCTTAACATTGGCTTCTGCTGCAATTTGACCAATGATCGAAGGTGTCATGTGGAGATTACGCGCGACCCCTTTTGCATCTTCTGGAACGGCATGATGAGCGACTAACAAATCTGCCTGTTTTGCTAATTTTGAAAGCGTGCCATTATCGTTGTTCATATCACCGCTGAACACAATTGTTTTGTCTGCCATTTCCACTCGCCAAGCAAGCGCAGGTAGTGGGCCATGATGCATTGGCACGGCTGTTAATCGATAAGAAGAGTTTGCCATAACAAGGTGCTGTGTTTTATCCGTTACATCGACATTAAACGGTAATAAGCGATAACTTTCACCGCCATCAAGATAACGGCTTAAATACTGATAGGCACCATCAGCCCCAAATAAATCCTGTACAAAATTTGTTGTCGATGGCATTAATCGATTACCACTCGGACCATACAAATATAAATCATGATTTCGATCAGAAAAGAAAGAGGCTTTGATCAAAGCAGGTAAATCATTGCTGTGATCAACATGTAGGTGACTGAGCATGATCGCATCCAGATCATTCAATGAAGCGCCACTTTGCTCAAACCGAAACATGCTGCCACTGCCAATATCAATGAGGAGTTTTGCTTTGCCCTCTCGCCAAATAATATAGCCACTCGATGCACGACCATCATCAAGTTCCGGTCCACCAGAGCCCAACACTTGTAACCATAGACCTTCATCACCACAAGCTGTTGTTGCATTGACTGGAGCACAGATAATAAGCATAAGAAATGGTAGAAATAAATATTTGTTTAACATATAAAATTTGACTCCGATCAATGTAGAGAGTGTTAGTTCCAAGGTAAGCCGTATTTTACAGTGAAAGTGAGTTTACTCTTTTTATTATGTATTTGGCTCAGACCAGACAGCGTATTCATTGCCATTCGGATCAGTGAAGTGAAATCTACGGCCACCCGGAAAAGGAAAAATATCTTTGATAATCATTCCTCCTGAAGACTCTACTTTTTTGATGGTTTCTTCAAGGTTAGTACTATACAAGACAACAAGTACGCTACCATTTATTGTAGTTGCCTTTTGACCTGATTTAAAAAAACCACCATCTAAGCCAGCATTCTCAATAGCGACATAATCAGGGCCATAATCTACAAATGACCATCCAAATGCAGAACCAAAAAATCTTTTAGTTACATCTAGATCTAATGATGGCATTTCTACATAATTAATTTTCCCTGTTTCTTTCACTACTATCTCCTTGATGCATTATTGTTGACCGCCAGAACCAACTGAGGTCATGCTTTTTGGGTCGAAGTGGTTATAGCCTGTGTATTAGGCATCTATAGTGTATGTGTTTATTAACTATTTCGACAATTGGCCCTTATAAAAAGGCCAATATAGCAAACCAATAAAGAGACTCAAAGCTGCAGAGAAGTAGCATTTTGGTATCCAAGCTTCATTTTGAGGGAGATGCAGCGTTGATGTTAGTTCTCCCACCACTCCTGTCACTATCGGAGCAATGACGGGTAACCACCCGATAAGAAATATCAAAAGAAGGTGAAAAAACTATTTGCACAGTCACCAGTTAAAACTTTCTAGCATTTCTTCAGCAAGCCATGATTGTAAAAAGCCAATGGCTTTAATGGGCGTTTCTTCTTCACTAAAAAAATCTAATAGTTTTTCACAGATTACAGCAAAGGATTCACCTTTCAGGGCCAAATCTAAAGCTGCAACTTCAGCTTCAGACAACACTTTATAGTGGCTAATTAAATCAGAACGACGCCATAATACCCACGCTATTAGAGTAGTTTTTTCTAGTTTTGGCGGTACATTATCCTCAGCCAATGCCTTCCAGATAGGGAAGCTATTATGCTCTAACCATAATATTTGCAATGAACTTTGGAATTTGAACTGTAATGTTTCCCACGCTTGCTCAGGTATTGTGGCTAATTCTTCCAAGGTTGCAAAATGAATACTCTTAGCATCAAAACTATCTGCAAAAGCACGTTCTATACAAGCTAATTCATAAAGTTCAGCTAAACTATTAAAAGGGGCTTCATCTCGGACTAATTCTGGCAAGTTGATGCTGAAATAACGCAAATTCGTGGTATGTGATGGGTGTTTTTCAATATAACGTTCCATCAACTGATCAAATTGATCATCACCGAGGTAACTGGCTACTTTGCCATAATCAGAGGTGATCGCTTCTTTTAGTCGCAGCTTATAAGCTGATGCATAAATATCAAGACGATCTTTAGCTGATAAAACGGACGTTGATTGTATATCGTCAATGATGGCTACAGATTCTTGCAGTAGATAATCCATAAAGCGGTGTTGCAGATCGTGTAGTTCTGACATTATGCTGCCCCTGCCAAAGTCACGTTGCCACTAATTTTTAGTTGTTTTGATGTCAGTACCTTAGTTGCAATCTTTTCTGCAATTGCAAGCTCTTTACGTAACTCATCAAATGGCGGAATATTATCATCACGTTCGATCATCGTACTCACTGCACCAAAACGACCTAAGGCATATTTGTATAAATCCCAAACTGGATCGCAGACATCGTGATCATGAGTATCAATAATCATGTCACCATTATAACTATGACCAGCAAGGTGAAATTGCATCACTCGATCACTATCAATGCCATTTACATACTGCTCTGGTTCAAAATGATGATTATTCGCACTGACAAAAATATTGTTGATATCAAGCAATATATAACAATCTGCTCGTTTAGCAATTTCGTTTATAAATTCCCATTCAGGCATATCAGAATTATTATATGTGACATAACTAGATAGATTTTCGATCAACATTTGTCGGCCAAGTACGTCTTGAGTTTGCTTGATGCGATCTACAATATGGTCAATAGTCGCCTCGTTATAGGGTAGCGGCAGTAAATCATGACTATTTATATCATTAACCGAGGTCCAGCATAAATGGTCAGAAACCCATTGAGGCTCAACGCGTTCAATAAGTGTCTTGAGTTTTTGTAGATAGGTCATATTTATTGGATTAGTACTACCAATAGACATGGAAACACCATGCATCACCATAGGATAATCTTTGCGTATTTTATCCAGATTAGCCAATGGCTTGCCACCAGGAACCATATAGTTCTCTGAAATAATTTCAAACCAATCTACTTGTGGTTTTTCATCAATAACGTGTTGGTAGTGATCAGTTCGAAGGCCTAAGCCGAAGCCTAAAAAAGGACGGGTCATAAATTAATTCTCGTTAAAAAAATGCCGTGTTGTACTTGAACTACAATCACGGCATTTCTTATAAAAAATAGCTTATTGGCGTTATTCGCCTTCTGTTCCACCGGCGTCAGCACAAGCTTCAGATGTCATTGCAGCGAAACCATGGCCTTTACATGCAGCTTGACCTTTGCAGGCATTTTCAGCTGTTTTACAGTCATTATGCCCTTTACAAGCAGTAACGCCATAACAATGTACTAATTCTGCACTTGATGAAGTGCTAGTTGCAGCAGTTGCACAGCCAATTAAACCTGCTGCAGCAATAGCTAAAGCCAGTCCTGATGTTTTTTTAATAGCATTCATAAACTTTTTCCTGTTTCTTATTAGATTAAAAAAATGGGACATTCATGACCCATGATTACTAGACGGTTAAACGATTAAATTATTACAAATAATTAGTTAAAATTTTTACTTTTGGATTTGAAGTGTTGCAGGAAGTGAATTCAGGGCTTTAATTTAGATAGAATTTCGTCCCTCGCAAAGACAATTTATCATTAAATTAATGTGGCCCTTAGTAGTATTCAAGTGGTCGATACAAAATGCTGAAACTTTGCCCAAGTTAAAGTAGTGGTGCTAATGAAATAAAGGCCTTGTACTTAATTTATACAAAAAATAAGAAATACAAACAGTGAAAGTAACAATTTATGGTTCCACCATACAAGTACAACTAACTGTTACTGTATTTCAATGTTGGCTCGCTATTATTAAATTCTATTGGCCTTATTACGGAAAGTAATTAGAGATAAATAAAATTAAACATGTATTCATGATGGAGCTCACAGATATATAAAGGTTTAATTAGTATTCATGATAGAGCTCACAGATATATAAAGGAAGAGATGATTTACTATTTCACATGAAATATAACTATAAAAAACAAAAGGCTATAATTAACATAAGCCGACTTCGCCGCTTGTGTTTACTCCCTTTATTTGTTGCTTTAGCTAGTTGTGCTGTTTCACCCACGTATGTGAATGATGCTGAATTAGCTGGAAATAATTTGACGGATACCAGCCTTAATCCTGTGCATTATAATATTGAGGAGAGCTTCAGAGATGCTCCACCACAGTGTGTAGCTATTTTGCCATTGGTGAATAAATTTGAACACCAAGAAAAAAATCTAATAGATAAAACAAAAAGGCTTATTGAATTAACTGATGAAAGCTTAGAGCAACTGCGTTGGAGTCTTTATTCACAACTCGCTCCCTATTCATATCGTGATGTAGAGTTAGTGGTAGTTAACCAGGCACTTGACTTACTTGACGACAAAACAAATTATTCATTATTAGGTAAAGCACTAAAATGTGATGCATTGTTAATCGCTGAGGTGACTGATTATCAGTCTGGCTTCTTTGGGGTGTATTCAGAAACCTCTATTGGCATTAAAATGAAATTGATTAGAGCGGAAAATGGTGAGCAATTATGGCAAGGAAGTCATGTGGCTAAAAATCATGGTGGCTCAGTGCCATTATCTCCAATTGGTATAATTATGGGGCTTTATTCGGCGGCTGAAAATTTAAGTGAAGAGCAATTAGTAAGAGTAAAAGATCTGTCTCTTATACACATCTGACGCTGCCGACGATCTACTCTGTGTAGAT
>CAJXPP010000160.1 GCA_913058195.1 uncultured Gammaproteobacteria bacterium
CATCTATAGTTATATTACCTATAACACTGTCGCCATTTCCATCGGTGACTTGGTAGTTAATATTGAAAGCTTGGTTGTTTTCATCTGCACCAGTTTCATGTTTGACAGGAGCAAGCTGTGTGATTGTATAGGCACCTGAAGTGGTATCAGAAAGGCTTACATCAAAAACATCAGTGCCATCCTGACTAACCGTTAATACAGTACCGCCTACGCTGAGCGTGTATACAAAGCCGGTTGGTGCGCCACTGGCGATAAGTAATAGTGAACCGACACCATCATTACCAAAATCATGTGCAAGGGTACCGCTTAAATTTGTACCATCATTATCATCATTTATGCCACCTGGGTTGCCGCCTAAAACATCATCATCTAGGGTGATAGAGTCATTGCCACCGATCGTTGGCGTATCGTTGATTAAATTATTAAATTCTTCAACTTCTTCAGAGAATACACGGTTGACACCTGTGGTATCAAAACCTGATTCTGGGGTGGCTTCTGGAGCAATATGTTGTACTTGTATGATGTTAGTGCCTTCGTTAGCATTTGCAGCACCATCTGGTCCTGCTGCTGTTGCCTCATCATTTTGTGTTGGATCTGCTCCATCTAAGATGGCTTGTTGTATTGCATCAACATCGCCATCAGCTTGTACTATATCTTCGGGGAAGAGTATAACTGGGTCAAGAACAGTTTCAGAATTTCGCCCTAAGTCGACTAGTGAGCCATCTGTTAGTTCAATTTCTACAGCGCCAGATTCACCGGTGGCGATAACGTCATTTTCATAAACGATATCGTCTGTTTGTAAAGTACGTTGTGGGCCTTCAGCACTTTTGGCTGTTACCGTGCCAATTAAAGTTTTAATAGTACCAATCAGTGATGCCATCGTTCTATACTCCAAAAATATATATAAGCCTTAGTTGATTAAGACTTTTAACGTTATAGGGGATGATAAGTGTTAAAGGGCTAGAATGATATTGTACCTTGGTATTAAGCTACTTATTGTTGTTAACCAGCTTGCAATTGTTTAAATTTGTTTTTACCAGACATGATTAATATTCTGGCTGGAAATTTGAGCCGGCTTGTGTGAGCGGTATTGATTATTCATAAAATGTTGGACCCTTTGCTTTCAAAATGGCAAAACAGCAGTAAACGCTGAATTATGGCTGCTTGTATTAGAGCAAGGGACTGTAATTATGAACCTGAAGATAACGACTAAACTGTGCTTGCATGACCTTAGGTGGCCAAATTTGCTGTATCACTACTAAGCTTTTGTACGATGACTTGTTTCAATAATTCAATATTGCTGATACCTGTGTAATTAGGTCTGGCGATAAAAGCTAACCTACGATGAGGTCCCGGCTCATGAAGGTGAATTGCCTTTAGTTCTGGATTACCCTGAAGTAATTGATCTATTGCTATTTCTGGGATCAGTGTTGTTCCCATGCGAGCACTAACCATATGTACCAGCATATTTAAGCTGGTTGATTCTAGCGATACATTTGATTCGTGGGACTGCATTTTACACGCTGATAACACGTGATCTTTTAAACAATGTCCCTCTCTTAATAACATCAGATGAGAATCCTTAAGTTCTTTGCTAGAAACCTCCTCTTTCGGCATTGGCAAGTTCTCTTTGTGGGTAATCCAAAAGAAATCTTCCTGCCAAAATTCATAAGCCAATAAACCCTTTATGTCATAGGGAAGTGCCAAAATAGCAGTATCAATTTCTGCATTCTTAACCATATCAACAAGAATATGTGATTGTTCCTCAACAATACGTAATTGCAGATTCGGATATTGTTTTCGGATTTCAGGCAAGACCTTGGGCATTAAATAAGGTCCAATAGTAGGAATAACACCCAAAGACAGGGGATAGCTAAGCGGTTCTTTTAAGGATTCTCCTAATTTATATAAGTCATTAATCTGAACATTAATTTGTTTAGCGCGTTCTAAAAATTCTTTTCCAACAGGGGTAATTAAGACTTTTTTATTGTCTCTCTCAAACAATTGGAATCCCAGTCTTTTTTCCATTTCCACAATTGCTGTACTGAGTGCTGATTGTGAAATAAAGCACTGTTCAGAAGCTTTCTTAAAATGAAGCGTGTCAGCAACAGCCAGAGCATAAGTAATTTGCTTTAATGAAATCATAGTAACAATCATCTATAAAATAGAATATTACCATCTATTTTATTCTATTTACTAGAATATGAAAGTCTTTTATTATATTTCTCGTTGCTGAAACAACGGCATCTACTTACTTACTTTATAAATGGAAATAAAAAATGTCTAAAATTAATACCGTTATTCCTGAGTTTTCTGCTCAAGCATTCCACAATGGCGAATTTAAAACCATCACTTCTGATGATGTAAAAGGCAAATGGTCTATCTTTATGTTCTACCCAGCAGATTTTACATTTGTTTGCCCGACAGAGCTTGAAGACATGGCAAATCAATATGACGAATTACAAAAAATGGGCGTAGATGTATATTCGGTTTCGACTGATACGCATTTTGTACATAAGGCATGGCATGACACCAGTGAATCTATTAAAAAGATTCGTTTTCCTATGATCGGTGATCCAACAGGTGCCATTACTCGTGGTTTCGATGTCATGATCGAAGAAGAAGCCCTTGCTCTTCGTGGTACTTTCTTAGCAGATCCTGAAGGTATCATCAAAGTTGCAGAGGTTCATGATTTAGGCATTGGTCGTTCTGCTAAAGATATGGTTCGCAAGGCTAAAGCAGCTCAATATGTTGCTTCACATGATGGTGAAGTCTGCCCAGCTGCTTGGGAAGAAGGACAAGAAACATTAACACCAAGCCTTGATTTAGTTGGCAAAATCTAACTTATCCTATTCATATGTCTGAGCACAATTGTGTTCAGACATATACTTTGTCAAATTAAGGACTATTATTATGTTGGATTCAGCAATTGCAGGACAATTAAAAAGCTACCTTCAAAATGTAACGAGACCTATTCAGTTGCTTGCATCTTTGGATGAAAGTCAAAAGTCAAAAGAGTTACGTGATTTATTAGTAGAAATTGCTTCTTTTTCTAATTTAATTAGTTTTGTTGAAAAAACAAATGAGCGAACACCTTCTTTCTTGGTTACTCAAGCTGATGGAGATGCAAATATTTGTTTTGCCGGTATTCCAATGGGACATGAGTTTACGTCTTTAGTGCTAGCACTATTACATGTAGGTGGGCATCCAACTAAAGTAGAACCTGAAGTCATTGAACAAATTAAAGGCTTATCCGGTCCGTTAGAGTTTGAAACATATATCTCACTTTCATGCCAGAACTGTCCTGATGTAGTACAAGCACTGAATTTATTATCTGTGCTTAACCCATCAATTAGCCATACCATGATTGACGGCGCCTTATTTCAACAAGAAGTAGATGATCGTCAGATCATGGCCGTACCAACTGTTTATCTTAATGGAAAGCCATTCGGTCAAGGTCGAATGACATTAAAAGAAATTATTAATAAGTTAGATAGCAACTCAAATAAGGTTGAAGCAAAAAAGCTCAATAAAAAAGAGCAGTTTGATGTACTCGTTATCGGTGGCGGTCCAGCAGGTGCTTCGGCTTCTATCTATGCTGCACGCAAAGGGCTCAAAACAGGCATTGTTGCAGAGCGTTTTGGTGGTCAAGTAATGGATACTTTAGCCATTGAGAACTTTATCTCTGTTAAAGCAACTCAAGGACCTCAACTTGTTTCAGCTTTGGAGGAGCATGTTAAGGAATATAATGTTGATATTATGGATATACAACGTGCTAAAAGCATCAGTCAACAGGGACAGCTAATAAACGTCGAGCTTGAGAATGGTGCGGTTCTTTCCAGCAAGTCTATTATTATCGCGACGGGCGCTCGTTGGCGGGAATTAGGTGTGCCTGGGGAGCAGGAATATCGGGGCCACGGCGTAGCTTATTGTCCACACTGTGATGGACCATTGTTTAAAGGAAAGCATGTTGCAGTCATAGGCGGTGGTAACTCTGGTGTAGAAGCAGCCATTGATTTAGCTGGCATTGTTGGTCATGTCACATTATTGGAATATGGCAATGCACTTATAGCAGATGCCGTATTGCAGACGAAGTTATATAGTCTGGATAACGTTACTGTGATTACACAGGCACAAACAACCGAAATTACAGGTAATGATGGCAAGGTCAATGCTTTGAAATATACGGACCGCATTAATGAAAAGGAGAATTCTATTGAACTAGCTGGTGTGTTTGTTCAAATAGGTTTAGTTCCAAATACTAACTGGCTAAAAGGCACACTAAAGCTGTCAAAATTTGGTGAGATTGAGGTTGATGCACATGGTCAAACATCATTATCAGGTGTCTTTGCGGCAGGGGATGTAACGACTACGCCGTATAAGCAGATTATTATAGCAATGGGGGACGGAGCAAAGTCAGCTTTAGGCGCTTTTGATTATATGATTAGATCTGATTTCTCAGATAATGAAGCAGCTTGAGATGTGTTACATCACTCCAACTAGGTTTCATAGTTAGATTACGTATTATAAAAACCCTAATTTCAGTCAAGACAAATGCCATAGTTTCAATAGACATTATATCTGACGAAACGGCTAACCCAAATCCGACCGATACGGGAACAGAAGAAGTTACATCTGATGGGGCAGTGAGTCTGATAGATGAGACGAAGATAAGGGAAGATAAGGGAAGATGAAGCTCATTCTCTAAGAGCTCTTCACCTGATTCAGAATAGTATTCATGCTGTCGAAGAGTGTGTTGAGCAAACACTAGAGAATGGGTAAGCAGAATGTATATCGACCGGTTTAATCCACAGCACGAAGCGGTCTGCAAGGCTATATCGAAACGTTTCTGTTAAGTGTGTTAAGTTGAGTTGTAACAAATACAGTTAATAGAATATTTTTCTCCACTGTACGGGTAGTTGACTGATCTTAAGGTTTAGTTTGTTAATTTCTTCTTGAACTAGGTTTAGTGCATGTATTATCTTTATCAGGTTGGAGTGATGGAAATAATTTTGATTCACCTCGTGTTTTGAGACCCTCAAGATAGTTGTTGAAACCAAGTTTAAGAAGTGTCTTGTGCACTGGGGTTAGTCGAATGGCATGTGCTGACTTTAATTTTTACTTATTCTTATCATGACTTTCTATGCTGTGAACGATGACAAGAATATCATCAGGCTCATATACATATGAAACTAATAACTGGCATATCTCACTAGGACTGGCAAATTCATAGGCAGCATACGCTGTGTGCCAGAAGCCAGGTGTTGCTTGCCATACACCTGATATGATTGAATCATCAGCTGAAGTATGTTGGATCCATGTTTTCATTGTTGCTTTTGGTTTGCCTTCTACAGCTACCCAGCCTGCAAGGTCATCGACGATTGGGTTTGAGTCAAGTTCAGGCAGTTTGTAAAGAAGAGTTGAATCAGTCATTATATTTATATCCTTAGGTTATTAACTGTCTCTTATACACATCTGACGCTGCCGACGATCTACTCTGTGTAGA
>CAJXPP010000161.1 GCA_913058195.1 uncultured Gammaproteobacteria bacterium
TATTATTGGTTTTATAAATCAGTGTCTTTTTGGTCTTCTTGCTTAACTGAGATGCATTAGAAAACTCGATGATACCTTCATTATTTGTTTGTTTAACAACGGGAGCGGCATACATTATGGTGCCAAATAAGTAGTAAGTAATAGTGAATAGGAAGGTTTTTGCTAGCATTAAGCTGTTGAGGAACTGCTATTAATAGGAATATCAGCAATTTTTTGCTTCCATTCCTTTGGCCCCGATTGATGAACTGAATCACCTAGGCTATCTACTGCAACGGTAACAGGCATATTTTCAATATAAAACTCGCGTACAGCTTCCATACCTATTTCTTCAAAGGCCACAATGCGTGATGATTTAATCGCTTTTGAAACAAGGTAGGCACTGCCGCCAACAGCAATTAAGTAAACTGATTTATGTTGCTTAATCGACTCAATAGCGATTGCCCCACGTTCAGCCTTACCTATCATTCCCATTAAACCAGTTTTTTCCAACATCATATCGGTGAATTTATCCATCCGCGTCGCTGTGGTAGGGCCTGCTGGACCAACAATTTCATTATTTACAGGATCAACAGGACCAACATAATAAATAAAGCGGCCATTAAAATCTAAGCCTTCTGGTAATGTTTGTTGGGTGGCGAATAAATCAGCTATCTTCTTATGAGCAGCATCACGACCAGTCAATAAATGACCCGATAGTAATAAGGTTTCACCTGGTTGCCATTGTTCAATATCAGCTTGAGTGATGGTATCTAAATTAACGTGACGGGTATTTTCAGCAGCTTGCCATGTGATTTCTGGCCAGTCTGATAAGGCAGGTGGCTCAAATTGGGCAGGGCCACTGCCATCAAGAATGAAATGGGTATGTCGAGTGGCGGCACAGTTAGGAATTAAGGCTATAGGCAACGATGCAGCATGAGTGGGGTAATCACTTATTTTGACATCTAGCACGGTTGTTAGCCCACCCAAGCCCTGTGCACCAATACCCAGTTGGTTTATTTTTTCATATAACTCAACGCGTAATTTCTCGGCAGCAGTTTCGGGACCACGTTTGATTAGATCTTGAATGTCAATTGGCTGCATTAATGCTTCTTTAGCCATTAGCATTGCTTTTTCGGCAGTGCCACCAACACCAAGACTTATAATGCCAGGAGGGCACCAGCCAGCGCCCATTTTAGGTACTGTATCTAGCACCCAATCAACAATACTGTCACTTGGATTGAGTATGGCGAATTTAGCTTTGTTTTCACTGCCACCACCTTTGGCTGCAATATGCACTTCGATAGTGTCACCTAATACCATTTCGGTATGCACAATGGCAGGCGTATTATCTTTAGTATTTCGACGGGCACCAAGTGGATCGCTGACTACTGAGGCGCGTAATACATTATCTGGATGTAAATATGCACGACGGACACCTTCATTGACCATACTATCAATGGTTTGGTCTGTTTGCCATTGCACGTCCATTCCGACTTTAAGAAAGACATTTACAATGCCTGTATCTTGGCAGATAGGGCGTTTATCTTCAGCGCACATGCGAGAGTTGACTAATATTTGGGCAATCGCATCTTTTGCAGCTGGAGACTGCTCTAACTTATAGGCCTTAGCCATGGCTTGAATAAAGTCTTTAGGGTGATAGCAGGCAATAAACTGTAATGCATCTGCAATACTACCTATGAAGTCTTGTTTGTTAATTACAGTCATATTGGCGGAGTCCACCTAAATAAATTATGTTGTAAGACGCTTTTTAAGTTCAGCGACAACATCAGTAATAGCAAATTCATCACTTTCGCCATCAACTCGGCGTTTGTACTCAATCATACCAGCATCGAGACCACGCTCACCTAATACTAGACGGTGAGGAATACCCATTAATTCCATATCAGCAAAGCTCACGCCTGGACGTAAACCTCGGTCATCTATTAATACATCGATGCCTGCATTAAGTAACTGTGAATAAATTTCATCAGCTGCTTCACGAACACGTACTGATTTTTTGGCATTCATTGGTACTAATACCACTTGAAAAGGTGCAACTGCTAAAGGCCATACAATGCCGCGTTCATCATGATTTTGTTCAATAGTAGCAGCAACAACGCGCGATACACCAATACCATAACAGCCCATTGTTAGAATTTGTGACTTACCTGTTTCAGCTAATACATTTGCGTTCAATGCTTTACTGTAATTATCACCCAATTGGAAAATATGACCCACTTCAATTCCACGGGCGATATCAAGCGAACCTTGACCATCTGGACTAGCATCACCAGCAACAACATTACGTAAATCAGCTGTTTCAGGTTCTACTAGATCTCTCGCCCAGTTTACACCTGTTAAATGTTTATCATTTTCATTGGCACCACAAACGAAATCAGCTAAATGAGCTGCAGAGCGGTCAACAATGACAGGAATAGTTAAACCAACAGGACCGATTGAGCCAATGTTAGCGCCACAGTGTGTTAATACTTGTTGGGGGGTTGCAAATGTAAGAGGCGCTGCAACAGCAGGGTGTTTCTCAGCTTTAATTTCATTTAAGTCATGATCGCCGCGTAATACTATGGCGACGACGCTATCTTCTTGTTCACCCTCAACTAATAGTGTTTTAAGGCATTGCTGTGCAGGAATGGATAAGAATTTGCACACTTCGTCGATGGTATGCTGCTTAGGCGTATCTACGAAAGTCATTTCAGCAGAGGGGGAAGGACGCTCACCTGTAGGTGCTAAAGCTTCCGCTAATTCGACATTGGCAGCATAATCACTGCTATCACTAAACGCGATATCATCTTCACCTGATTGGGCAAGTACATGGAATTCATGTGATTGTTCGCCACCGATACTCCCTGTGTCAGCTTGTACCGAGCGAAAATTTAAGCCGATGCGATTAAAAATACGGCTATATGCAGCATGCATTTCATCGTAGGTCTGTTGCAATGACTCATGATCTAGATGGAAGGAATAGGCATCTTTCATCAAAAATTCACGTGAGCGCATTACACCAAAACGTGGACGAATTTCATCACGAAATTTAGTTTGAATTTGGTAGAAGGTAATTGGTAGCTGTTTATAACTACGCACTTCTTGGCTGACTAAATCAGTAATAACTTCTTCATGAGTCGGTCCGTAACAAAATTCACGATTATGGCGATCAGTGACGCGCAATAACTCAGGGCCATATTTTTCCCAACGCTTGGTTTGATGCCATAGTTCAGCGGGTTGAATTGTTGGCATTAATAACTCTTGCGCGCCTGCACGGGCCATTTCTTCACGTACAATCGTTTCGACTTTACGTAGTACTTTTAACCCCATTGGTAGCCAAGTGTATAGACCAGAAGCAAGGCGACGAATCAAGCCTGCTCTAAGCATAAGCTGATGGCTAATTACTTCAGCATCAGCAGGTGTTTCTTTCAATGTTGCAATAAGTATTTGTGACGCGCGCATGTGTATTTTTATAACCTGTTGTTAAGGTGTTAATTAAAGACGTTTATTGATGAAAGTTAAAAATTAGAAAGTTGCGTGGTTCCAACCCCAGTTTTGTCTTTCTGAATCAGTCATACTGATGTAAATTCTATCACCAGAAATGCCTAACTCGTTAGTAATTAATGAACATAAAGCATCGGAAAATGCTGAACGATCTGAAGGTAGTCCTAAGGCTCTGTAATCTAAGAAGGCAGTAGGTGAATTATCGCCACCCATTAACATATTAGTTTGATCTTCAATAGCTATCATGACGTAATTTTCTGCTTTCCCCGCTGCTTTGGATACAGTTTGGCTAGAAATTTTTAATAAGTTGGTTTGATCAGAAACCGTAGCATTAGTGGTGATTTTTAAGTAAGGCATAAGATTAGGACTCCTTAAATTAGTTACAATACTTGTCTATTTCTTGCTGTATATCAGCAATCTTTTGTTGACGTTGCTCTTCATTGGGTTCAATGACATTGCCATTTTCATCTAACATTCGGCGACCAGGGTTATTTTGGTATTGACTTAGGTTGTGCCTACTTGTTTCGCAATACTCTGCTTTTTTTGCAAGTTTTGCCTGTTCCTTTTTGGCCGTTTCTCTCTTTGTTTCATTTTCTTCATAACTACCTTCTAATTTTTCAATTAAGGTATCGACTTCTTTTTGGGCGATAGCTGGATCTACTGCAGGAGGAAGAGGGCCTTTAATAAGCTCAAATTCTTGGCCAGGATCAAGAGGGGCTCGTTCTGAATAATGGGTCATTTTATTTTCATCGACCCATTTAAATACATCTGCAAATAAGCTATGCGAGAAACCTAATAAGATAAAAAAGAGGTAACTAAATCGCGAATAATGTGTAAACATATGAACCACCTTATTACATTAACTAATTCAATTCTACGCCAAAGCTGAGAACCATAAAATGCCTTTTATAACACAACGATTTGAAAAACACATCGAAGTGAGTCAAAAAGAACGTAATGCAGTAGATTTATTGTCTCAAGAAACAGGGTTTTCTAAGCAAAAAATTAAACTAATTATGCAAAAAGGGGCTGTTTGGCTAAGTAGAGGCAAAAAAACTCAACGACTTCGACGAGCTAAAAAGAGTCTGAATATCGGTGAAACTGTTCACTTGTATTATGACCCTGATGTATTAGAAAAACTGCCTGCTGAACCACAGTTGATTGCAGATGAAGGTCGATACAGTATATGGAATAAACCATATGGCCTGTTATCCCAAGGCTCGAAGTGGGGAGACCATTGCACTATTACTCGTTGGGCTGAGCAACACCTAAAACCACAGCGGGTTAGTTTTGTTGTGCATCGCTTAGATCGCGCTGCAAATGGGCTTATTATTATTGCACATGAAAAGAATGCGGCGGCTTCTTTATCAAACTTATTTCAACAAAGACAAGTTGATAAACGCTACCAAATACTCGTGCATGGACATTTTAGGGAAGAGGCTACGGTTAATAAGCCTATTAAAGTGGATAGTGATATAGATGGTAGGCATGCGGTAAGCTATTTTACTTTTGTACGCTATGACTCTGAACATGATTGTAGTCTTTTAGATGTGTCAATCGATACGGGTCGCAAGCATCAAATTAGAAGACATAGTGCCTTATTAGGCCACCCTGTTGTAGGCGACCGTTTACATGGTACAAATACGAGTAAGCACGATCTACAGTTACAAGCATATTTTTTAAGCTTTAAATGTCCATACTCACACAGTATTAAAGCGTTTAATCTACTGGCTTAAATGTTAAGTACGGATTATTGAGGCAATAGCAAGGTAAAGCGTGCACCACCAAGATGACTTTGTTCAAACTCTATTGATCCTTCATACGCATCAATAATATCACTAGCAATAGCTAGGCCTAAACCTTGTCCTTCCACTTGAGTATCAATACGTTGGCCACGTTGTATAATATGATTTTCATATTTTGCAGGAATTCCTTTACCACTGTCTCTTATACACATCTCCGAGCCCACGAGACTAGGCATGATCTCG
>CAJXPP010000162.1 GCA_913058195.1 uncultured Gammaproteobacteria bacterium
ATCAATACATCATGGCCAGTGGCTTCAGGCGTTGCTTGTTCAAACAAAGCAGGTGAAGAATTATTACTGTTAAAGCCATATGCTTTCATGGGAATAGTCCAAGAGGTTTAAGAGTTATTAAGCTAAAGGTGTGGGTCTAACACTATATTAATTAGTTTTTTGTCCAAGTTGGTATGCAGCAATGATCACATTCTTTAGCTTCGGGTGTTGCTGAATATCGTCAATATTCAAATTTTGTTTAACTATTAGCCCAAGCTGAGTCAAAATATTTTTCTCATGCCAATCCTGTTCAAATTCAGCAAGATCAAATTGATTGTTATTGAAAAAGTTTAATGCCTCACCTTTTGCATTTGAAAATTTAACGTCTTCGGCTTCTAACATTTCATATTCATATGAATAGCTACCAATATTATGAAGAGTGGCAAGCATAGAGTGCAGTGGTGGAATGGTACCGTGCTGTTGCATTAGTTGATCAAGTTCCAATTCTGCACTAGGACGGTGGGTTTCACCTTTAAATGAAAATTCGATTGTAGCGGTTATCTGATTTGTCATAATAATTTCTTTAATGAGGCAAGGTAAGCTGATTCAGATGGGGCTTGGTTATTGCGTTGTGCCAGCCATAAAGATTCTGTTAACGCTTCCATCATCTGATGCTCGGTGTCATGAGCATTATTAAATTTGGCTTGTAATTGTTGATATAAGCTACTAATTCCTGCAGGCCTATCAGTTGAGATTTGTTCGTGTAAAGAAATATGCAAACCCATGTGCAAAAAAGGGTTTGTCTGTCCATTTTCAACAAAATACTCTTGTTCTAGACTCGCTTCACTGCTAAATATTTTATGGTATTCAGGGTGTTCAGAAATAACCTGGGCTATCATTGATTCAAGATCTGACAGTGGTTGGTTAGCCAGCTTCTTTTGCCAAGTATCAAAATACATCTGGCGCAATTGTTGACGGTTTTGGCCAAACATCATTGTGATGAAGCCTTAGCGATTACCTTTTGTTGGCGGCGATAGTCATTACATAAATGATTAACAACACAGATTTTGCATTGAGGTTTACGTGCAATGCAGATATATCGACCATGTAAAATGAGCCAGTGATGAGCATCTTGCTTGAACTCATTTGGTACAACTTTCATTAGGCGATCTTCAACTGCACGGACTGTTTTTCCTTTAGCTAAACCTGTCCGGTTTGATAAACGAAATAAGTGCGTGTCTACAGCTATCACAGGGTGTTTAAATACCGTGTTTAAAATAACATTTGCTGTTTTTCGACCAACTCCAGGTAAAGCTTCAAGTGCATCTCGGTCATCAGGCACTTCACTATTATGGAGTGTAATGAGCTGCTGACAGGTTTTAATGACATTTGCAGCTTTACTATTAAACAGGCCAATGGTTTTAATATATTGTTTTAAGCCATCAACGCCCAATGCCAGGATAGCCTCAGGTGTATTGGCAATAGGATAGAGCTTATCCGTTGCTTTATTAACGCCAATATCAGTTGCTTGTGCGGATAGGATGACGGCAATCAATAATTCAAAGGTACTACTGAAATTAAGCTCAGTAGTTGGCTCAGGATTGTGCGCTTTAAGTGCAGCGAAAAATTCGTGACGTTGCGCTTGATTCATAATTAAGCTGAAACAGGTTCTGCTGCACTGTTAACAGGTGCTTGCTTGGTTGATTGCTTGGCGTCAATCGCATTCTTTAAAGCGACAATTAAACCTAGACCAATAAATGCACCTGGTGGTAATAAGGCCATTAAAAAGCCACGGTATTCTTCAAATACAATGATGGTTAATTGACTCGCAGATTCACCAAACATTAAATGTGCTTCGCTTAGCAATGTTCCTTGGCCAATCACTTCGCGCATAGCACCAAGTAGAACTAATACAGCGGTAAAGCCTAAGCCCATCATCAGACCATCTACGATAGAAGGGCCAACGGGGTTTCTAGCTGCAAATGCTTCTACGCGGCCGATAATTGCACAATTGGTTACGATTAAAGGAATAAATATACCGAGGATTAGATATAGCTCGTGAAACCATGCATTCATTGAGAGCTCAATAATAGTAACGATTGAGGCAATTATTATCATGAACACGGGCAGGCGAGCTTCGTCAGGAATTTGGTGACGTAATAACGACACTAAACCGTTTGATGCGACTAGTGTCAGAATAGTCGCTAAACCAAGGCCTAATCCATTGATTGTAGTATTACTTACAGCCAGTAATGGACATAGCCCAAGTAGCTGTACTAAGGCTGGATTGTTCTTCCATAAACCTTCACGAATAATGGGACCATAGACGGAATTCATTCTTCTACCACCTTAAATAAGTCATCGCGGTTTTTTTCGAAAAAGTATAAGGCATTCTTGATAGCCTTGACCACTGCGCGAGGGGTAATTGTAGCACCAGTGAATTGATCAAACTGCCCACCATCTTTTTTAACTTTCCATTTTGATTCAACCGGATCAATCAGAGATAAACCAGTAAATTGCAGGATCCAATCTGCTTTTTTCAGGTCTATTTTATCACCTAATCCTGGTGTTTCTTTGTGACTAATTACTCGAACGCCCGCCAAGCTACCATCATAATATACGCCAACGAGTAATTTTATTTTCCCGTTATAACCGTTAGGTGCAATCGTTGTAAATACGGCTGCAATGGGCTGATTATCTTTCCGAGCACGATAGACAATGCTGTCTTCACGCGTGTTTAAACGTTTCGTTTTAGCTAAGATGAGTACATCTGTAATAATATCATTATTATAGTCATTACTATCAACTAGCGCGTTGATAGCAGCTAATAAGGTTTGCTTTTCATTTTCGACAATTTGATCACGAGTATTGTCTTCAGTAATTGCTACAAGGCTTGTTGCTACTATTGCGAAAATAGCCAGCATAAGACCTACGCGGAGAATTGAAGTGTTTAGTACTGTCATTTGTTTACCTCACCGTATACACGGGGCTGAGTGTAATAATCAATTAACGGAACAAGCATATTCATGATTATTACAGCGAAAGCAATCCCATCAGGATAACCGCCCCAAATTCGAATGATGTAGGTCAGTAAGCCTACGCCGGCCCCAAAGACTAAACGGCCTTTGATTGTTGTTGCTGCAGTAACAGGATCGGTAGCAATAAAAAATGCGCCCAACATTGTGCCACCGCTAAGTAGGTGGAAAATCGGCGATGCAGTTGTTTCTGGAGATACTAACCAAGTGACTAAACTAATGGAAGCTAGACCGGCTAGCATGGCTGTTGGAATATGCCAGCTGATGACGCGACGATTAATAAGGTAAAGACCACCTAAAGTAAGCCACGCATTTACCCACATCCAACCTTGGCCAGCGAAACCATTAAAAAGAGATTGCTGTAAAATAAGCGAAGGAGACTCTGATAATCCAATTTGAGTTTTCATTGCATCTAATGGTGTTGCACCTGAAATAGTATCAATGCCACTTGCAAGTTGGCCGTTAAAGATAACTTGGAAAGTTGATGTAAAATCTAGCGCCTGCGCATTTAAACCGACTACTGGTAACCAGCTGGTCATTTCTAAAGGAAATGAAACAAGCAATAACACATAAGCAATCATGGCTGGGTTAAAAGGGTTATAGCCCAAACCACCATAGAGATGCTTAGCAAATATAATGGCAAATAAAATACCGACAGTTGTTAACCACCAGGGTGCTAAGGGAGGTAGAGCAATAGCCAGCAATACGGCTGTGACAACAGCACTACCATCTAATAAAAAGGGTTTAATAGGTCGGTTACGTAGCTTTAACATTATTGTTTCAGCACTTATGGCTACTACAACGGCAAGTATTATTGTAATGAGGACGCTAGGACCAAAGAAATAAACCAATGCAATAACAGCTGGCACAAGCGCAAGCAACAAGTGCAACATATGTAATGTTACGCGATTAACACCGGATAAAAAGGGCGAAGATAAGCGACTTAAAGGCATCTTTTATTATTCCTTACTTTCAGGTTCTGATGATGCGGCTGCAGCAGCTTTTTTTTCTTTAGCTGCTTTCGATGCGGCTAATGCTAGTTTACGTTGACGCTGACGTTCTTCTTTTTCTAGTTTCTCAGTTTCATGGCGAGCAAGTCTGTTCTCATGCCGAACACGAGCAATATCCGATTTTTGCGTTTCAAGTTGTTGATTCATTGTTTCTGTTTTAGCAAAACGGAAATAGTGAACCAATGGAATCTTACTTGGACAGACATAACTGCAACAGCCACATTCAATACAATCAAATAAATTATATTCTTGTGTTTTCTCAAGATCTTTTGCTCGAGCATGCCAGTAGAGTTGTTGTGGCAACAAACTGACTGGGCAAGCTGTTGCACAATCACCACAGCGGATACAGGGCATAGGCGTAGTTGCTGGAGCACCATCATCAACACCGACTAAAATACAATTAGCCGTCTTAGTGACAGGTAAATGATCGCCCGATAAGTTATAGCCCATCATTGGGCCACCTAAAATAAAGGGATCATCGGCCTTACGTTCTGTTTCACAAAAGGCTAACAACTCATGCATTGGGGTGCCTAATAGTGTTTCAAAGTTACCGGCTTTATTTACATGTTTGCCAGTGACAGTCACAATGCGTGAAATAAGTGGTTCACCGTGATTAATAGTACGTCCTATAGCGTAGGTTGTTCCAATATTATGGCAGACAATACCTAAGTCGATGGGCAGGCCTTTGGTTGGTACTTCTTTACCAGTAATAACTTGGATTAATTGTTTCTCACTACCCGCTGGGTAACGAGTAGGAATAGACACTATAGTAGTATTTTGATGTGATCGTGATGCAAGTGCTAATTCCATTGCTGAAAGAGCTTCTGGTTTATTATCTTCTATCGCAATAACGCACTGTTTTACACGTAATGCATATTGCATAATCTCAATGCCATCAAGTATTTCACTGGCACGTTCACGCATTAACATATCATCACAGGTGATGTAAGGTTCACACTCCACGCCGTTAATGATTAGCGTTTCAACATGATGATGAATGCCTGGGTTAAGCTTGATATAGCTAGGAAAACCAGCACCACCTAAACCAACAATTCCTGCTTCACGGATTATCTGGCGGATTTCATGCTCTGAGATGGCCGTATAATCAGGGATTGGTTTACGTTCAATCCAGCGATCTTCGCCATCTGTTTCAATCGTAATGCATAAGGCAGATAAGCCGGAGGGATGAGGTACAGCTTGTTCATCTATCGCGCTAACCGTACCTGAACTAGGTGCATGTAAATAAACAGATACATGACCGTCAGCACTTGCAATTTTTTGGCCCTTAAGTACTTTATCTCCAACTTCAACAATAGGTGATGACGCTGCACCAATATGTTGCTGCAGTGGCAAGATAAGTTTTTTACTCAGAGGCAGCTTTTGAATCGCTGTTTGAG
>CAJXPP010000163.1 GCA_913058195.1 uncultured Gammaproteobacteria bacterium
GATCATGCCTAGTCTCGTGGGCTCGGAGATGTGTATAAGAGACAGGAATATCACCTTTGGCAATCGCTTCTGATACAACAAATGTAGCGCGTGCTTCAGCTTCAGCTAGACGCTCGCGAGCTTCGGCATCGCGAAATGCAGCTTCGCGGCGGCCTTCAGCATCAAGCACTACAGCTTGTTTTTCACCTTCAGCTTTTAGGATCTCAGCTTGACGAAAACCTTCAGCTTCTAAAATATTGGCACGTTTTTCACGTTCAGCTTTCATTTGGCGACCCATTGCTTCCACTAAATCCGCTGGCGGTGCAATATCTTTAATTTCGATACGAGTCACTTTCACACCCCAAGGTGTTGTTGCGTCATCCACAACGTTGAGTAAACGTGCATTAATTTCATCACGTTTAGAAAGTAGCTCATCTAAATCCATCGATCCCATAACAGTACGAATATTAGTCATGGTTAAATTCAAAATAGCATTATGCAAGTTATTAACTTCATACGCTGCTTTTGCAGCATCAACCACCTGAAAAAATACTACGCCATCGACTCGAACCATTGCATTATCTTTAGTGATAATTTCTTGTGATTCGACATCAAGCACTTGCTCCATCATATTAATCTTAGCGCCGATAGTATCAACCACAGGCACAATAAGATTTAAACCTGGCCGTAAGGTTTTGGTATATCGTCCAAAACGTTCAACCGTGAATTCACGCCCTTGCTGAACAGATTTAACGCCCAGTAGGATAATAATTATTGCTAGTACTAAGAAAAAAAGTACAAACGCAGAAAAACCTTCCATTTTCTTTCTCCTAAATCAAAATGATAGAAATTTATTGCTTAATCATACAGTAAATAGATATAAATCTTGGACATTTTGCCCTGTAAGTCGGACAATAGCTGTACATCAATTACCCAGTATATTTGGCCATGAAATCTGATTTTTTAACACAACTACTTATTACATTTAGCTTATTAATGATCAGCATCTCATCGCATGCCGCTCAGTGGTATCACGTTGAAATTATTGTATTTGAACAACTCTTTACCGTAACAGATGAGCAATGGCCTTATATGTCAGAAATAGAAAAAAGTCCTATAAACCCTAGCACTAACAATAAGCGCATGAAGCCTACTGCCGTATCAACATTAATTGATAGCAAAAATAAACTATCTCGCTCTTCAAAATATCGCGTTCATTATCACCATGCTTGGCAACAGCCAATTATGCGAAAAGGATCAGCAAAGGCTGTCACAATTGCAGCTGCTAATGGAATGATCGAAGGTAATATTCGTCTCTATAAATCAACCTACTTACATGCCTCTGTTGATTTGTGGCTATTAGAAAACAAAGCACCTATTAATAATTGGTCTGATATATCACCCGATGGTGAGAACATTAACTTATTAGTACGCAACCCGCACCTTAAGCAATCACACCGAATTCGCAGTAAAAAATTACACTTCTTCGATAACCCAAAATTAGGCGCCTTATTGCAACTTACACCAATTGAAACTCCTACTTCGGCTCAACAAAGTGCCAAAGCACTAGAAAGCTATTCTTTACCAGAAGAAGCAGCGCCTACTGCGACTGAATAACATCAGCAAGAATCTGTTTTACTTGCGCCATGCCACCAGCAAGCGTCTGTTCAATCTCGGCCATAGTAATAATACCTTCTGATAATCCTGCAGCCCAGTTAACCATTAAGGCGCATGTTGCATATTGAATATTCAACTCGCGAGCTAAATAGGCTTCCGGCATTCCCGTCATACCTACCATCGCACAGCCATCTTGAGCCATTCGTTTAATTTCTGCAGCGGTTTCTAAGCGTGGCCCTTGTGTTGCACCATAGGTGCCACCATCGACAATAGCTATATTTAAGCGTTTGCCTGCTTGCAATAAAGCTTGTCTAAGCGGCTCATCATAAGGGTAAGAAAAATCCAAATGTTTATCTGAGCTAAAATCATCGCTATAAAAGCTTTGCTCTCGCCCATAGGTATAATCAATTATCTGATCGGCCACCGCTAAACAGCCAGGTGGTAAATCATCTCTAATGCCGCCCACTGCTGCAATAGCAATAATCTTTTCCACGCCGACCTGATGTAACGCTGAAATATTAGCGCGATAATTAATCCGATGTGGTGGAACGGTATGCCCTCCTCCATGTCGAGGTAGAAAAATAACCGATTGCCCATGAAAGTTTCCAAATAATAATTCACTTGAAGGTTTACCATAAGGTGTTATTACGGTTCTTTTTTCATGAATATCTAAACCTTCTAATGAAGTCAGCCCTGTACCACCAATAATCGCTAATTGAGTCATCACTACATTCCCTTCACGGCATAAATTCCCGGCGCATTTCGCCAGTAACCTTGATAATCCATACCAAAACCAAACACATAACGATTAGGCACTGTGAGGCCAATAAACTCTGGCTGTTCAGCTAGTTTATTATCATGAAGTTTCTCGATTAAAGTCAGACAACTTACTGATGCAACTTCCTGTTCAACGCAATATTCTCGCAATGCGTTTACTGTCACACCTTCATCAAAAATATCTTCAATTAAAATAACCGCACGCCCTTTCAGATCTGTTGCCGGTTGATGTAACCAATCAAGCTCACCACCAACGAGTTTATCGCCATAGCGAGTGACATGAATATAATCAAGCTCTAGAGGAAAACTAAGTTTTGGCAATAAATTTCCGGTAGTGATAACTGAGCCATTCATCACGCATAACAACAGAGGGTTACTATCCGCATAGTGTTCAGTTAATGTCTGCGCTAACTGATTTAAGGCATGATTAATCTCTTCAAGCGAATACAGTAAGTCTGCAGTATCAAAAATTTGCTGGATCTGTTGCATGGAAAATCTCATCAATAGGTCGAATACGCTATTATAATGACTTTTTATACCAATAAGGGACTTAAGGATGCGCCGCTTCTGGCCGCTTTTTATATTTGCGATTATTTTATCTGTTGCGATGATGAGCATTCAAAACTCATCAACACCAACAATCAATAAAGGGCAGCAGAGCCCACAACGCATTATTTCCCTTGCACCCAGCATTACTGAAACAGTATTTGCTATTGGTGCTGGTTCGCAACTAGTGGGGGTTACTAAGTATTGTGACTTTCCAGTGGCGACAGAATCACTTCCTAAAGTGGGTGGGTTTGTCGATCCTAATATCGAAGCCATAGTTTCTCTTGAACCAGACTTAGTCATATTATTAGCAAATCACAGCCGCGTCATTAAACAACTAAAGCAACTTAATATTGATGTATTAACTGTTAGCAATGCCAGCCTATCGGATATCCAACAAACAATCACTATCATTGCTGAACGAACAGGCCATCAATCACAAGCCGAACAAATTATAACTAAAATCCATAATAGAATAGAATTTATAGCCGAAAAAGTAGCCAAAAAAACACCACCTCGAGTCATGATTGCAATGGGCCACAGCATAGGCACAGAGCAAGTCAAACAGGTATTTATTGCTGGAAATCGAGACTTCTATAATGATTTGATTCAGCTTTCAGGTGGTGTAAATGCTTATCAAGGCGCTAACTTGAAAATACCCTCAGTTTCAGTCGAAGGCATTATGGAAATTAATCCACAGGTGATCATAGATATTTTTCCTGAAGCAGATGATCATCACACTGATTTAAATCAAGCGCTAAAAGGCTGGCATAAACTAAAATATATTGATGCTGTGAAAAATAATCGCGTTCATATTATTGAAGAAAATTATGCCACTATTCCTGGGCCACGCATCTTCTTATTACTAGAACAAATTGCACGTCTTATTCACCCTGAGATTAACTGGCAAGCCAAGCCGTCATGACAAGTTTCTTAGACGTTAACAATGTCGGCTTAAGCATCGACAATAAAGCCTTATTATCCGATATTAGCTTTCAAATGCACTCAGGTGATTACCTTTGTATTCTCGGCCCCAATGGCGCAGGTAAAAGTAGCTTACTCAAAATATTAATGGGTATTATTCCTGCCAGCTCGGGGGAAATTCACCTGCAAGAGTCTAATGTATTGGACCTATCGCAAAAGCAACGTGCCCAACAACTCAGTTACGTTCCACAATCACACAAAGGCTTACTTCATTTTAGTGTGGAAGAGTTTATAAAAATGGCACGTTATGCCTATCATTCAGCCTTGTCAGATTGGCGTGCACAAGATAAACAAGCCATGGATCGTGCCGTTGAAATCACGCATACGGAGGCATTTCTACAGCGCCAGATGAACACTCTCAGTGGAGGCGAAGCTCAACGGGTAATGATTGCAGCAGCATTATGCCAACAAACACCATTATTATTACTGGATGAACCCACCAGCTTTCTTGATCCGCGCCACCAAGTTGAAGTGCACCAATTAATCCGTGAGCTTAACCAGCAACATAACATTAGTATTATCGAAGTAAGTCATGATCTTAATCATGCAGCTCAGCATAGCAAGCATATTTTGGCATTAAAAAATGGTAAAACTCAGTGGTATGGACCATCAAAAGACTTATTACAAGCTGAGCACTTACAGGCGCTTTATGACCAAGACTTTGTATTTACAACTCACCCCCAAACAAGTGCAACTATTGCCCTAGCTAGCGAGTTGCCATGAAACCAATCACGGTTCTTATCTTAGTCGCAATCAGTACATTGGCCATTGTATGCATTAGTCCCTATTTAGGCTTGCAAAGTAGCTCAGCCGAAATCCAACACCATATTCTGACTCAACTTCGTATTCCACGGATCTTATTCACTTTTCTTGCTGGTTCAGGCTTAGCTCTTTGTGGCATGGTTTTCCAAGCTATGTTTCATAATCCGCTTGCCACACCATTTACCCTCGGCGTTGCCAGTGGCGCATCACTAGGCGCTGCAATTTACGTCTATCTGGGCTTTAGCTTCTCACTATTAGGGCTAGATGGCGGCACTTTTGCAGCCTTTATAGGCGCACTACTCGCAATCAGTTTTGTTTATGCCGTAAGCCGTTATCAAAATGGCTTTTCGCCTGAAACATTATTACTGACCGGCGTGGCAATTAGCTTCTTCTTTTCTAGCCTAATTTTATTTACCCAATATCTTAGCAACCTTAACGATTCATTTGAAATAATGCGATGGCTGATGGGAAGTTTAACTACCGTTGGCTACCATGATGTATTACAACTTCTTCCTTTCGTCACTATTTGCACCGCTGTTATCTTATGGTTAAGTCGCGAACTCAACTTACTTATGGCAGGCGATGATATTGCCATTAGCCGAGGCGTGCCCGTACATACAATTCGTTATCTATTGTTTATTGTCACATCACTCTGTGTCGGTGCCATAGTGGCTTTATGTGGCCCTATAGCTGTCTCTTATACACATCTCCGAGCCCACGAGACTAGGCATGATCTCG
>CAJXPP010000164.1 GCA_913058195.1 uncultured Gammaproteobacteria bacterium
TACGAGATCATGCCTAGTCTCGTGGGCTCGGAGATGTGTATAAGAGACAGTTATCCAGCACCTTGACCCCACTCACAAAGGCATAATGCCTGAATTATTGCAACGTGCTACGCAAATGAAAGTAACGCAGGCTCGCAGCCGTCTAAAAGTAAGGGCGAACTGCGTGTATGTGA
This sequence comes from uncultured Gammaproteobacteria bacterium, assembly GCA_913058195.1. Lineage (GTDB taxonomy): Bacteria > Pseudomonadota > Gammaproteobacteria > Nitrosococcales > Methylophagaceae. The sequence continues at coordinate 174 of CAJXPP010000164.1, forward strand.
TTCCACCTAATAAGGATATGTCCATTCTCCACGGGTCGCTGTTTCTATTTCCTCCTGTGGAGAACAAGAGCTTACGATTACCAATTAACTACTTCTTTAAAGCTCTGGCCGATGATCAGCACGAACGTGCTGTGGCGGTTATTCTGTCGGGCATGGGTTCTGATGGCACGCTAGGTTTAACTGCCATTAAAGAAAATGCTGGGCTGGCTGTGGTGCAGTCGCCTGAATCTTGCAAGTTTGATTCAATGCCCCAAAGCGCCATTGATGCAGGGCTAGCAGACATAGTAGCCCCTCCAGAAGAAATGCCAAAACGGATTATGGAGTATCTGACGCATACAGGCTCTGATATCTATGGCGTCTTAGATGATAAAGAACAAAAGATAGAACTTAGGTCTCAAAGTGCCATAGAACAAATAATCCTTATACTGCGTGAGCGTAATGGTAATGACTTTTCACTCTATAAGAAAAACACTATCTATCGTCGAATCGCACGGCGTATGGAGCTACATCAGCTTAAAACCATCACACTCTATGCACGTTATCTGCGTGATAATCCACAAGAACAAGATCTACTGTTCAAAGAACTATTAATTGGCGTAACCAATTTCTTTCGTGACAAAGAAGTCTGGACTCAGCTTAAATCAGTCGCACTGCCAGCACTCATCGCTAATTATCCGCATGGTAAAGAGCTCCGAGCATGGGTGACAGCCTGTTCCACTGGAGAGGAAGCCTACTCGCTAGCGATGACGTTAACGGATGTATTGGCTGACGTTAAACCTAAAGGGAGTTTCAAGCTACAAATTTTTGCCACTGATCTTGATGAAGATGCCATTAATATTGCACGACAAGGCAACTATTTAAGCAGTATTGAGGCTGACGTATCTCCACAGCAATTGGAGCGATACTTTATTAAGGATGAAAAAGGTTACCGTATCAATAAGGAAATACGTGACATGGTGATCTTTGCCAAGCAGAACATCATCATGGATCCGCCATTCACCAAGTTAGATATTGTCACCTGCCGTAACCTACTGATTTACTTTGGAGGAGAATTACAACAAAAGTTACTGCCGCTATTCCATTATGTCTTAAGTCCTCATGGGGTTTTGGTTCTGGGCAATGCTGAATCTATTGGTAACAGTACCTTAATGTTCTCAACACTCAACGATAATGCGCGGATCTATAACCGCATCGAGACTAGTAACAATGAGGTTGAAGTCGACTTCCCATCACGGCTATTTCCGGTCATGTCCAATGAAGAAGAGAACACAGCTACAATGAATACAAAACTCATCAATCTGCAAGAACATGCCGATCAAATTCTGCTACAACACTATTCGCCGGCAGCGGTATTAATTAATGCCGTAGGTGACATTCTCTATATCAATGGTCGTACCGGGAAATATTTAGAGCCTGCTGCGGGCAAAGCCAATTGGAATATTCACGTGATGGCGCGTGGAGATCTAGCGTATCACCTTGACGAAGCTATCAAGCAAGCAAAAGATACAACAGAGATAATTATTATTAAAAAACTGACGGTCGATACATACACCTTTGATCTATCGGTACAAGCCCTTAAAAAACCAGAATCAATGCAAAATTTGCTGATGGTGGTATTTACGGAAGTTAAAATACCAGCCAAAGAGCCTAGCAGAAGCAAAAGTGCCACTGAAAAAAAATCTAAGAACGAACTCGTTTTGGCACAAGAGCAAATTCAAGTACTTCGTGAAAGAATGCAAACCTCGCAAGAAGAACTCAAGTCCACCAATGAAGAGTTGCAATCAACTAATGAGGAGTTGCAGTCGACTAATGAAGAACTGACCACTTCTAAAGAAGAAATGCAGTCAATGAATGAAGAACTGCAAACCGTCAATGCCGAACTACAGTCTAATGTCGATGATCTGTCGTGGGTTAATAATGACATGAAAAATCTGCTTGATAGTACCGAAATAGCCACAATATTTCTTGATGGCCTACTGAAGGTGAGGCGTTACACTGCCCATGTCTCGCATCTATTTAAACTAATACCAAGTGATATTGGTCGACCACTATCTGACATTGTGACTGCACTGGATTATACCGAACTAGAAAATGATATGAAAAGAGTGTTGCAGTCACTGATATTTATAGAAAAAGACATAAAGGCCAACTCTGACCGTTACTTCAAAGTCCGCATTATGCCTTATCGGACACAGGAGAACATGATTGATGGTGTGGTCATTACCTTTATTGATATTTCCAGCAGTAAACAGATAGAAGCGGGCCTTGAAAAAAGCCAAAGAGAATTAGAAAAGAGTCTAGAAGATCTCGAGAGGATTTTTAATTTATCAGTACATATGATTTGTATTGCTTCGTCTGATGGCACTTTCAAGAAAGTGAGTCCTGCATTTAGTGAAACGCTTGGATTTTCTGAAAAAGAGCTTCTTTCTCAACCTTATATTGACTTTGTGCATCCGGATGACAAAAAAGCAACAATAGAGATTATGGAAACTGTTGCAAGAGGAATACCGATTACGCGATTCCGAAACCGATATATATGCAAAGATGGCACCTCTAAATGGCTTGAATGGACAGCTCGTTCTTTTGCCAATGGGGAAGACAGATATGCAGTTGCATACGACATCACTGAACAAATGGAAGCAGATGCTACCTTATCTGATGCGCTCGCTATGCTGGAAAGCCAAAGTGATGGTCAGGCAGACGGACTGAGCACAAACAACGTATTGGAAACTATACTGAGCAAGGTGCAAGCATTGCTGCAACAACGGTTAAAACCTGCTACTTCAGGGCTTATCCAGGCTAAGCAGGGTAAGCAGGGTAAGGATAAATAATGGCGTCACTTTCAGCCAAGGAGCTGCGCGAGCGTGCAGAAAGCCAGCTGAAAAAAAGGCTTAGGGACACTAATACCTCCAGTGAACAGAATATCAAAAGGGCGTTTCACGAATTGCAAGTTCATCAAATTGAGTTGGAGATGCAAAACGATGAACTACAACAAGCACGAATAATTGCTAAAGACTCCGCCGACTATTATAACGAGTTATTTGAGTTTGCCCCCCTTGCTTATTTTTCTATCGATGCGAGCAATATCATAACGGCTGTGAACTTACGAGGCGCGGGTCTATTAGAGATAGAACGAGCCAACTTGATAGGAGACAACTTTTTAAATTACATAGCGGTTCAATACAGAGAGGTATTCACCAACTGTATTAAAACCTTATTTGAGGGCGGTAGCAAACAACACTGTGAGATATTAGTGCAGCTTGACACGCGATCCTTATGGCTCATCATCGACGCTAGTCTTGGTGTGAGAGGTATTGATTGTCTGATAACGATGACTGATATCACCGAACAAAAGCAATCACAAGAAAAGCTTAAGCTAGCCGCCAGCGTATTTACACATGCCCGTGAAGGAATCATGATAACTGATGCTTTGGTCAATATTGTTGAAGTAAACGACATCCTAACAGAAGTTACGGGTTATTCACGCGAAGAGTTGATAGGTCAAAACCCACGAATACTGCAATCAGGCAGGCAATCACCAACATTTTATGCAAAGATGTGGCAAGAAATTACCGCAGTAGGTTACTGGTCAGGTGAGTTATGGAATCGCCGTAAAAATGGCGAGATCTTTGCCGAGCTTAAGAATATTAGTGCTGTATTTGATGAAAATGAGGTAGTAACACATTACGTGTCAGTAAGCTCAGATATTACATTTATGAAAGAGCATGAGGAACAATTAGAACGCAATGCCCATTTCGATTTACTGACCAACCTACCTAATCGTGTATTACTCGCTGACCGTCTAAGCCAAGCTATGTTGCAGTGCAGGCGCAATAAACAATCACTCGCGGTGGCATTTCTTGATTTAGATGCTTTTAAAGAGGTGAATGATGAGTATGGTCATGGTGTAGGCGATGAACTGCTAATTATACTTGCACACCGTATGAAAGAAGCCTTACGTGAAGGTGATACGCTAGCACGTTTTGGCGGTGATGAATTTGTTGCTGTATTAGCTAATTTAACTGAAATTGAAGATTGTGAACCAGTATTAGAACGGTTTTTAATGGCAGCCTCCGAACCTGTCACAGTCGGTGACATTATATTAAATATCTCAGTAAGTATTGGTGTCACACTCTACCCAGAAGATGGTGTAGATGCCGATTTGCTTATGCGCCATGCTGATCAAGCTATGTATATGGCTAAAGAGTTAGGTAAGAACCGCTATCACTTATTTGATACCGATCAAGATAACAGCATTAAACTACAACATGAAAATCTAGAGGCTATTCGCAGCGCATTAGATAATCATCAATTTGTGCTGCATTATCAGCCTAAAGTTAATATGCGAACAGGTGCCGTAATTGGTTTGGAAGCATTAATTCGCTGGCAACATCCCGAGCAAGGTTTATTATTACCAGATGCATTTTTACCTGCTATTGAAAATCATGCCTTAAGTATTGAAGTGGGTGAATGGGTGCTAGATAGGGCACTTAGCCAAATCAGCCAATGGCAAAAAAAGGGGCTCAAGCTGGCTATAAGCACCAGTGTAAATATTGCAGCAGTACAATTACAGCAGTCTGATTTTACGAATAGCTTAATCAAATTACTTGCAGCTCACCCTGATGTTGATCCACATTATTTAGAACTAGAGATACTTGAAACAAGCGGTTTAGATGATGTGCAATATGTGTCAACAATCATGGATAACTGTATAGCACTCGGCGTAAACTTTGCGTTAGATGATTTTGGCACAGGTTACTCATCGCTTACTTATCTTAGACGTTTACCAGCCAGCGTAGTTAAAATAGACCAGACCTTTGTGCGTGACATGTTGATAGATACAGATGATTTGGCCATAGTTGAAGGTGTCATCGGCTTAGCCAAATCATTCAAACGTGATGTAATTGCTGAAGGTGTCGAAACGGTTGAGCACGGCGCAGCACTATTACAAATTGGTTGTGAATTAGCTCAGGGTTATGGAATTGCAAGGCCTATGCCTGCAGAAGACGTTGCTGAGTGGTTGAAAAATTGGAAACCTGATGTGAGCTGGCGACTATAAGCCCAATAAACGGCGCAATCATCTTATCCGAATAATATTCACGCAGATTTGCTCACCCTTAATCGATTAATTTTAGATCTTAAATGTCAGTAAGTTCCTGTCTCTTATACACATCTGACGCTGCCGACGATCTAC
>CAJXPP010000165.1 GCA_913058195.1 uncultured Gammaproteobacteria bacterium
GGGCTCGGAGATGTGTATAAGAGACAGGTACCAAGAAATGTTATTTATTAAATAAAAATATTTGATGATGGGGGCCACGGAGATGCGTGGTCCTTGTTATCTTACTTTCTATAAAGGTGAAGCTTTAAGATACATAAAATTTTTATTACAAGCACATAAGTAGCTTAACGGGGAGTCATGAAAAGGGAGGTTGATAAAGATATTTTTGGTGCTTTAAAAGAAGTAGCAAGATATTAATTTATCATTACGAAACTATAATCATGAATTGATTGGTGTCGAATATTACATTCGACTTCATACTCTCTCTCATGATCAAATACATGAGCTTTCACAGCTGTGGAAGAAAAAATGCCAAAGATGCCATAAGGAAAAACTTGTATCTCAGTGTATGGTCGTCCAGATATTCATCCTCATTTCTATTACAGCACATTCTGTAGGGGTAATGGTTGATACTCTGACGGGACTTATTGGAATGATTGCAATGCTTGAAGATAAACGCGTCGGTGTAGCCAAGCCTAACCTGCAAGATGCGAGGAATGTTTATCAGCATTTACTACACCAGAAGCGCTAATTAGGGTCTAAATTCTGACTGTAATGGTAATGGTTTAACGATTCTCTGAAATAATTAGCCAAAGATCAAATGAAGATAGATTCAATAAAAACTTCAACACTGAAATAGTGCTAAGGCTTGATTATATAAGCTGTGCTCACAGATACCTGAACCTCGGGCAAAGAGATTATTAGTCGATATAACGTCAAACACCAAAATATAAAACTACCGTTAAATGAATGGCGGCTATTGAACCATAGCCGACATTACGATCTCAATTTAATAGGCTGAGCCATAATTAAGTTACCTGACCCTTTGATACGTTTATATTAATCTCATAAATTAATGATGACTTTCTATTACATGAAGGCTCAGTTATTTTTTGATTGCTACTTTAGTTGTAGCAATGGATTCTCTACATGAAATGGGGCTGCTAAAAAGGTAATTGAACCCCCGCCAGACTTTGTAAGGAAGTAATTATATCCTCTATTATTTAGTTTTCGATTAATTATTTTGTGTTTGAGTATGACCGGATTGTATTTCCTTAATACCCTGCATAGCTGCTTCCAGTGCTTGTTCACGGGATTCAAAATGATGAGCATCGTGCAGGTATTCATCCGCTTCTAAGGCAGAAAGAACTTGTCTGACCTCTGGGTTCATATCACACATATATAGTCTTCTATTTGAGTGTTCAGCATCATTGGCGATTGTTTCCACGGCTAATGCTGCCGAAACGTCAAGAAAAGGAACTCTACTAAAATCAAGTACTATTGCCAGCGTACCGCCCTGTAATTGTGATCGGGCATGGTGGCCAAGATCAGCTGCTGCACCAAAACTTAAAGGACCACTGAAATCAAAAATGGTTAGTAAGTCCCCAGTCTCATCCAGGATCTCCAATTCGCGAGGGGTGGCCGTATGGCGAACTAAGTGACTTGCTTTTAACCTTTCCATTTGTTGATTAGCGACTTGCTTTACGAATGCAAGTGAGGCCAAAACAACTCCGGCTGCAACAGCCGTCATCAAATCAACAAAGATGGTGAGCGCAACAACAATAATCATTAATACCAGATCCCATCGAGGCCCACGATGTGAATTTTTTATATAACTCCAGTCAATGATGTCTAGGCCTACTTTTACTAAAATACCAGCTAGCACGGCATGAGGAATATAGGATGCCAATGGCCCCATTCCTAGAACAACGGTTAGCAATAGAATTGCGTGGACCATACCTGAAATTCGGGTTTTACCACCCGTTCTAATATTAATGACTGTTCGCATAGTCGCACCCGCTCCGGGAGCACCGCCAAATAAACCAGCTAGAGCGTTACCGATGCCCTGACCAATTAACTCACGGTTAGACTGGTGTCGTGTCCGAGTCATATTGTCGGCAACCAGAGACGTCAACAGGCTATCAATAGAACCTAGCACGGCGAGTACCAACGCAGCTTCTGCGACAATCAAAAATGATGCTTGAGTTATGACAGGTAAATGTAGATCTGGCAAACCAGTTGGAATAGCTCCCAATATTGGCACTGAGCCTATAAATAGACTAATTAAGGTACCGATAATTAGGGCGGCAAGTGGACCTGGTACAAACTTAGCTAAGCTTGCTGGCCATTTCATCGCAATGAGGAGGGTCAATAATCCTAAGACTAATGCAGCAATATTCATGTTTCCAAGCGCTGTAGGTGCGTACATTAATGCACCTAATGTACCTGCAGGCGCCTCTTGACCGAGCAACGGACTTATTTGAAGAATAATGATGATGCCACCAATACCACTCATAAAGCCACTGATTACGGGATAGGGAACCAGGCTGATGTAATCACCTAGTTTAAAAACACCAAATAAAATCTGAAAAATGCCTGCCAGAATAATCGTCGTGAAAATCAGTTCTATGTTCCCAGAAAGGTCGGGATGAATAGCAATACTGGCAACTACCCCAGCAACAACGACTGTCATAGGACCCGTAGGACCAGACACCTGGGTCTCAGTACCACCAAATAATGCAGCAAAAAAACCAACAAAAATGGCACCGTATAAGCCTGCAATAGGCCCTAGGCCAGAAGCTACACCCATCGCTAGTGCCAATGGCAGAGCAACGACGCCAGCTGTTATACCGCCGAATAAATCACCACGAAGATGACGAGTTGTTAAATTAAACATATGAATCCTTGTTTGTCGCGCTTAAACACCGACTGAAATATTATGGTGCTAGTTATTGGAATAACGCTCAACAATTGGAATAAAGGCTTGCTGCTCTTGGTCGTAACAAGTCACGCTACCGCTGGCTATATCATAAACCCAGCCATGTAACTTAATACTGTTAGTAGCCATTTTTGCTGCCACGCTAGGGTGTGTTTCCAGGTGTTTCAATTGCAAAAGCACATTTTCTTCGGTCATTTCTAATAGGTGTTCTGAGCCTACTTTTGGATGTCGAGCTTTCACTCTAGCTTGCGCGGCTGCGCAGTGTGACAACCAATTTGAAACATGGGGCAGACTTTTTAGCGCGTCGGGATTTAAAGCACCCTTCATAGCACCACAGTCTGAATGCCCCAAAACAACAATGTCTTTAACACCCAAACCCGCGACTGCGAATTCAATAGATGCTGTCATACCACCCGTCATATTGGAGTGAGGCGGGACAATATTACCTGCATTGCGACAAATAAATAAATCCCCAGGCAGTGTTTGGGTGATTAAATTTGGATCAACGCGAGAATCAGCACACGTTATAAGTAATACCTCTGGTTGCTGTTCACTGGCAAGGCTCTCGAATAGCGCCTGATTTTCAGTAAAGCCAGTTTTCTGAAATTCTGTAACACCAGAAATTAGTTTGTCCACAAGATAGCTCCATATTTACATTTAGATATTTTAGTTGTGTGAAGGTTAATGTAATTTAATATATGATTTTATGTTATTTGTGATAGGGAAAACCTTTCACATCGAATCTTAATAAGTGTATTATTAGCAAAATGAAAGATCTGAATATCTCATTAAAACAGCTGCGTTATTACCTAGTAGCCGCGAAACATAAAAGCTTGAGGCAAGCTGCTAAAGAACTGCGGATCTCACAGCCCTCTTTGAGTGCACAATTAAAGACGCTGGAAGTTGCATTGGGGGTAGAGTTATTTGAAAGAACCCGTGGAGGCGTGACACTTACGCCTGTAGGCAGAGACCTGATAACTGAAACAACCGTAGCAGTGAATGCAGCAGAATCAATCATTGATGCCGCTAATTTTGCAACCAATGGCCCCACAGGAACGTTTAGGTTGGGTGTCAGCCCTTCACTGGGACCCTATTCCTTACCTTGGATATTGCCGGCTGTAAGACATGAGTTTACGGGGGTGAAGTTTTTTGTGAGAGAAGAGGTGCCCTCATCGTTAGTAGATGGCTTGATATCTGGAAACTATGATTTAATTTTCTCTCCACTGCCTATTGATGATCCATCTATTACCGTTATGCCGTTATTTCGTGAGCCATTATTTCTAGTGGTTAATGCTAATCACCCTTTGGCGAAGTTTGAATACATCAAGGCTAGTCAATTATCTGGACTAGATATTCTTGCAATTGAGGAGCATCACCACTTTTTTAAGCTGGTTGAAGATTTATGTCAACGGTTCCATGCTCACCTATTACGTGATTATGAAGGCAGCAGTCTCGATGCTATAAGACAGATGGTATACATGGAAATGGGTGGTGCATTTCTACCGGCTTTATATATCCGGTCTGAAATACGAGACAGAGATGAATTACATGTATTAAGCATCGAAGATGAATCAATTTATCGTGTTCATGCTCTGGCCTGGCGCAATACCTCTCCGCTGCGTGGTTTTTATCGCAGTCTGGGCGAATTCTTTCAGCAAGAAATAAAAAAACAGTTCGATCAAACCGTAATTATGATGTGAAATTACTACGAGAACGTAATTAGGTCATAGATCTAAATCACAACCAGTGAAACTCCTTATTGTCTTACCTTGCTACCTCAACTCAGGAAGGCTACAAGCACAGTTTAAGAAATTGAAATAAAGGCTTAAGAGTTGTTGATCTAGTTATTTGGGCCTCCTAAGTTTTAGCCACTGTTATTATCTCCAGTACCCTCATTCTGTTCACGGTAGCTAGGAGTTCGTAAATTCGCGGCATAGCAAGCGTACCGGTAATATAGGGCGTAAGACAATCCATACCCTCTAACTCAATGTCAGCCAATGCCTTTTGCAGGCCAACAACAATATCTAAAGCTTCTGGATCTTTTTGCATAAGCTGTTGCTGATAATAACGAATGAGGTAACCAATAGCAGTTAGCTGAGCTTTATCAACTAATTGCTCGACCTGAGAGACATCGATCTCAGCCTGACCATAACGTAAAATACGTTTATCTATCGCTTGGATTTTCTCTCTATAGTCATTATATTTTGGGCTTAAACAGTGAGGCGGAGCTATACGTAAGTGCTGCGCTTTAATGGGTGGGAAACTGATTCCTTTAGGTATAACATCATGTGCCAACTTCTTTGCCTCACTGCTTACATCTTTGGCTATATAATTGTCCATCATAATGACCGTGTCGGCCACACCAAAAAAATCGCCCGTTCCACCCATTACTAAGGTGACAGATACGGCATTATCTTGGTATAAATCACGGATACGATGCACTAGTGGCGTAATAGGTTCTTTCTCTTTAGACACAAGTGCTTGCATCCGTTTGTCTCGGATCATAAAGTTAGTAGCAGACGTATCTTCCTGTCTCTTATACACATCTGACGCTGCC
>CAJXPP010000166.1 GCA_913058195.1 uncultured Gammaproteobacteria bacterium
TCTACACAGAGTAGATCGTCGGCAGCGTCAGATGTGTATAAGAGACAGTTCTTATAGTTAAAGGTTAGTTGCAACAATGACTGTTTGTTTGACTAATTGTTATGGGCAGTGATGAATGGGGTTATTTATTGGAACTGAAATGAAAAAAATAGTAAGCATGAAAAGCAAAGAATACTTTATTACATAGTTTTATTTATAAAAGCAAAGGATTAAAAGTGATAGCAGATCTACTTTGGCATAGCGCTGATTGAAACTGAGTTGATATCCTGTTCAATAGCTTGTGAGTATTGTGATATTACTCTTGTATTACTTGCTTGGCTATTTTTCTCACCTTTTATACTCACTCCAATGGCTGTGTTATTAGGAAAGTAGCTTGCTTGGCGCTGTGCAAAAGCTAACATCATTCGCTGATCTTCAGGCACAGGTCTATTAAGTAGTGAAAGCATAAGCTGCTGATCTGATGATGCTGACTTCTTAATTGAGCCTTTGTGATAAGTCGTAAATTCGTTATGACTAAATTCTTTTGCAAAGTAGTGGTTGTTTTCAGGACTTAACTCTACTTGTGTGGAATTAGAACAAGCTCCAAGTACGAGACAAAAAAGTAAACTGATTACTATTTTAAATACTGTCATAACAAACCTAATGATAAATAATATGATTAACTTATTATCTTTTAGCGCTTGTTCGACTTTATCTACCGTTACGGCTTCGCCCCACTTATCTTCAACAACAACTGCTTCACCACCAAAACGCGTGACATTTTCTTTCATGCGGTTACCAAATACACCATTGATACACACAATCACTTTATCGCCCGGCTCAACCAAGTTAGCAAAACAAGTCTCCATACCGGCAGAACCTGGAGCAGATACCGGCATAGTTAATTCGTTTTCCGTCTTAAAAGCATATTTAAGTGCTTCTTTTGTTTGCTCCATCATTTCTATGAAGGCAGGATCAAGATGGCCGATAGTTGGCCGCGCCATTGCCTGCAAAACACGAGGGTGAACATCAGATGGGCCCGGACCCATTAAGGTACGAACAGGAGGATTGAATGATTCCATAATAGGTCTTTTAGTTCTGAATTAAAGCAGTTATTATAATAATACCTATGCAAATTACTCAAGATTTATTACAAGCACTCCCTAAACACATAGTTATTCACGGTGATGAAATGACGCGCCCGTTCGAGTGTGATGGTCTGAGCATGTATAGACAAAAGCCATTAGCGGTTGTGTTAGCAGAAAATATCGATCAAATTAAAACCGTTATTGAGTTGTGCAAAATCCATAACACCCCCATCGTCACACGCGGTGCAGGAACAGGGCTTGCCGGTGGTGCCTTACCATTAGAAAATAGTGTCGTACTGGGCTTATCTAAGCTCAATAAAATAAAAGCGGTTGATCCAGAAGCTAGAACAGCTGTCGTAGAACCCGGCGTTCGAAATATAGCCATTAGTGAAGCTGTGGCCCAGCATAATTTATATTATGCGCCCGATCCTTCATCACAAATTGCCTGCACAATAGGTGGCAATGTGGCTGAAAACTCTGGCGGTGTACACTGTTTAAAATATGGACTCACTGTTCATAATGTCATCTCGATAAACATGCTGACGATTGATGGTGAAGAAGTCACGCTCCACCGAGATGATGATGGCATAGGCTTATTAGCCTTAATGAATGGTTCAGAAGGTTTATTAGGCATTATCACCGAAGTCACTGTAAAACTAACCCCTAAACCCGAACGCGTGCAACTGGTTATGGCAGGCTTTGACGATGTAAGAGTGTGTGCCGATACCGTGTCCAACATCATTAAAGCGGGCATTATTCCAGCAGGCTTAGAAATGATGGACCAATTCGCCATAGGCGCAGCAGAAGACTTTACCCATGCGGGTTACCCTCGTGACGCTAAAGCACTGCTGTTATGTGAACTTGATGGCGATGAACAAAGCGTTGAGCAGGAACTGACTAAACTACTCGCACTGTTTTCTACCGCATCCACCGTCAAAGTGGCCACCACCGAACAAGAACGCTTAACACTCTGGCAAGGTCGCAAATCAGCCTTTCCTTCTGTGGGTCGTTTATCGCCCGACTATTACTGCATGGACGGCACTATTCCTCGCCATTATTTAGCCGATGTATTAGAAAAGATCACTCATTTTTCAGCGCATTATAAACTGCGTGTTGCTAATGTCTTTCATGCCGGAGACGGTAATTTACATCCACTTATACTTTATGATGCAAGTGTTGACGGCGACATAGAAAAAGCAGAAGCATTGGGTACTGAAATTCTGAAACTCTGCGTTGATGTAGGTGGCTCAATCACCGGTGAACACGGTGTTGGCATCGAGAAACTTAACGCCATGTGCCATCAATTTACAGCTGATGAGCTTGATGTCTTCCATCAAATAAAAGATGCGTTTGATTACTCTGGCTTACTTAACCCCGGCAAGGCAATACCAACATTACACCGATGTGCAGAGTTAGGTAGTATGCATGTCCATAATAATGAATTACCACATCCTGAATTAGAACGCTTCTAAAAATGAATATTGAACAAATACAGCAGCAAGTTTTGCAGGCAAAGCCATTACAAATTATCGGTAATAATAGCCAACTTAATACCCACTTTGCTAATACCTTAAACATGTCAGTCTATTCTGGCATAGTAGGCTATCAGTCCGAAGAACTAGTTATGACCGTTAAAGCGGGCACCACTATCGCCTATATCGAAAATATTCTCGCTCAGAGCGATCAAGTATTACCTTTCGCAGTAGAAAATAAACAAAGCACCACCATTGGTGGCGCCTATGCCATTGGTAGCCCCGAACTACGCGATGCCGTATTAGGTGTAAAAGTCATTGATGGCAAAGGACGTATTCTCAACTTTGGCGGCAAAGTGATGAAAAATGTCGCTGGCTATGACGTCTCTCGTTTATTGGTCGGCTCCAAAGGTCAATTAGTCGCTGTGTGCGAAATCAGCTTTAGAGTATTGCCGAAGGCCTACGCGATACCCTCTTCTACTCGAGCTTCAATTGAACCTAGCCAATCAGAAGCAAAGCAGCAAATTAAACAAAACCTAAAGAATGTGTTCGATCCCAATGGGATATTTATCTAATGCAAACCAAATTACCGAAAGCATTAGCCAATACTGCCCATGGCAAAAAAGCGGCAGATATTCTTAGCTCATGTGTACATTGTGGCTTTTGTCTTGCCACCTGCCCTACATACCAACTCACGGGTAACGAACTCGACTCACCAAGAGGTCGAATTTACCTAATCAAATCTGCATTAGAAGACAATCAATTTAGTCCGAGTAGTATTAAACATCTTGATCGCTGCTTAACATGCCGGTCATGCGAAACAACCTGCCCATCTGGCGTTAAATACAGTGAACTTGTTGGTATTGGACGTGAACTTATCGAAAATAAACGTCCGATCTGGCAAAAAGTAGCTCGTTATGGCCTTAGACAATTTTTAAGTAAACCAGCACTTGTCAACCTAACCAAGCCCTTCACACAACACTCGGCAATTCAAAGCCCCGTTATAGAACGGCTTGCAACGAAGGGCCGTGTCTTATTATTAACAGGTTGCGTACAACCCACACTCACACCAAACACTAATCACACCACTAAAAATGTATTAACCACTCTAGGCTATCAAGTAGAACAAACCAGTCAACAAAGTTGTTGCGGTGCACTCGATCACCACACCTCGGCAAGCACTACAGCGCTCATTAAAATTAAAGATAATCTGGATAAATGGTTGGCGTTAATTGAATCAGGTTTAGAAATGATTATATCCACTGCCAGTGGTTGTGGTGTGATGGTAAAAGACTACCCCACTCTGTTTGAGACAGATGATGCTTATTATCAAAAAGCGATAACAATATCAAAACATACCAAAGACATTGCCGAGTTTTTAGTAGAACAAGACTTATCATCATTGCCTAAGAAAAAGGTAAAGATCGCATACCATGCTCCCTGTACATTGCAACATGGTCAAAAATTACCGAACTTGGTAGAAGGCTTATTAACAAAGCTTGGCTACGAACTGACACCCATCACTGACTCACACCTCTGCTGTGGTTCGGCAGGAACCTACTCAATCTTCGAACCAAGCACATCGAAGCAACTTAGAGATAATAAAGTAGAAAACCTAACTCAATCTCAACCAGAACTCATTGTCACATCAAATATCGGCTGCCAACTTCATATTTCAAAAGGGACGGGAATACCCGTTAAACATTGGATTGAATTATTAGACTGTTCAGCCGCTCTGATGGAAGTGTGATCTTTTGATTATCTAAGGCCTCTCATCCTCGGGCACATTAAGGTTAAATTTCAAGTCAAAAGCCTAACCCTTACAATCGGACATAGCCATCGTTGAAGGCGAACTAAATCATTCAAGCCTGACGTAATGACTGAAGGCATAGAAGCCATTGATCATGGCATGGTTTTATAGCTGCTTGACTGACACAAATATGCATCCTAAACCTAGCTTATTATGCTAATCCACAAAAAAGCCTCAACACTTAAACGGTGATGAGGCTTGATTATATGATGGGCAGGCCAACAGAGACTCCAACTCCAAACAAAGAGGTTATGGCTTGGATGCTTAAGCTTTAACCTTCACCTTGCTCAACTTTCTTCTCATAAGTCTCTAAGTCGACAAGACCTTGAGATTCAGCAATTGTCTTTTCTTCAGGTTTAATAGCGTCTTGGACAATGTCTAATCGCTTCCATGTTGGAATTGGAGTTTCTTTACATGGTTCAGGAACATACTTAGATTGATCGAGCTTTTTGTATTTATGAACATAACGGGGGCAATTTGCCCAGATTTTGGTTACAGTCACGAAAATCAAATATTGAGCTTCAGTGTACTTATCCATTAATGGATGCTCTCTAACAAGTTTGGCAGTACCCTGCACTCGAACTCGATGTGGATTTTCCAAATCAATGAAAAGCATCCCTACTTTACCTTGACCATCTATATTGCCAACCGAGTAAAACATACCGTTGCCATCATATCCAGGGAACACAAGGGTCTTGTCGTCAAGTACTTTCACAAAGCCCTCAGAACCACCTTTATAGGAAACTGTTGGCATTCCTTCCGAATCGACCGTCGATAAAAAGAACATATCACGCGCTGAGATAAACGCTTTTTCTTTGTCTGTAATGGCTTCATGTATCCATCCATTATCAAGTAACTCAGCGAGTTTAGTGGTCTCGAATTCTTCTTGCAGGGCACGATGTTCATCTGAATATACTGCTGTCTCTTATACACATCTGACGC
>CAJXPP010000167.1 GCA_913058195.1 uncultured Gammaproteobacteria bacterium
TCTACACAGAGTAGATCGTCGGCAGCGTCAGATGTGTATAAGAGACAGTATTAGGTGACAAGGATTATCGTCATGTTTTTGATTTAGGATTAGATTCTATTTTATCGGGTATCCGTGAAGATCTTGCTGATTTTGGTACTGAGTACGATGAGTTTTTCTCAGAACGTGCATTAATGGAGACAGGTGTAGTTGAACAAGCCATCGAACAACTAAAATCCGAAGATGTATTGTATGAAAAAGAAGGTGCTTGGTGGTTTAAATCAACTGACTATGGCGATGAGAAAGACCGTGTTGTAGTACGTGATAATGGCCAAACAACCTATTTTGCTTCTGATATTGCCTATCACCTAAATAAATTTAACCGTGGTTTTGATACGGTAATAGATATTTGGGGTAGTGATCATCATGGCTATATTCCTCGGGTTAAAGCATCACTGACGGCAATGAAGCAAGATGAAAGCAAATTAAAAGTGTTATTAGTGCAATTTGCCGTGCTGTATCGCGGTGAAGAAAAAATATCAATGTCGACTCGTAGTGGTCAATTCGTCATGTTAAGAGAATTATTTGAAGAAGTAGGTAAAGATGCTGCTCGTTTCTTTTATGTATTGCGTGGTGCAGATCAACATATGGACTTTGATTTAGAACTAGCTAAATCTCAAAGTAATGATAATCCTGTTTATTATGTGCAATATGCCCATGCACGGGTATGCAGTGTATTTAGGCAGTTAGCTGAGCGTGGTTTAACTTGGAATCAATCTCAAGGTGAAGATGCACTAAGTCGTTTAACAGAAGAGCACGAGCATGCCTTAATGGGCATGTTGTCACGTTATCCTGAAATACTAGAATCAGCAGCATTGAATCATACCCCTCATATTTTGGCACATTATTTAATGGATTTAGCACGTGATTTCCATACATACTACAATGCACATTACTTTATCGTTGATGATATTGAGTTAAGTCAGGCTAGGCTAAGTTTGATCACTGCTGTGAAGCAGGTAATTGAAAATGGTTTAACAGTCATGGGTGTATCTGCACCGGAGACAATGTAAGTGGCCCAACAAAGAAAACAACGTAATAACCGTGTTACACAACAAAAAAATGGCCTGCCTTGGGGGCCAATGCTACTGAGTTTTGTAGTAGGTGGTTTTGTTATGTTTTTAGTTCATCTGAATAATAATGTGGAATCTGACCAGAAAAATACTAAAGCAGAGAAGGCCGAAGTAGAAAAAAACTCAAATGCGGTTGAACCTACATTTGAGTTTTATAGTTTGTTGCCAGAGATGGAAGTGATTGTTGATAAGCCTAAGTCACCGAAAAGAGTAATAGTGACATCACCCGCTCAGAAAGCAACAACGCCAAGTTCAAGTGCAGAGAAGACACGTTATATGTTGCAGGTCGGCTCATTTAAGAATGCATCTGATGCCGATACTCATCGAGCAAAACTGGCATTTTTAGGTATAGAGTCAAAAGTACAAACGGTAACAATTGATAACAAAGATACCTGGCACCGTGTGCAGGTTGGTCCTATTATCGGAAGAGTGAAAGCTGATAAACTTAAAAAGCAATTAGAGAAGAACGATATTGATTCATTATTAGTAAGAACTAAAAGTTAGCTAATATAATTTTTCATAAGGATATTTACATATGTCGAAAATTAATGAAAAAATTTATTCTGAACAAGAGATTGAAGCTAAATTAATAGCAGAATTACCTAACTGGATTTTTGAGAATAATTGGATACGTCGAAAATATAAAACCAGTGGTTGGAAAGGTACAATGATGGTAGTGAATACCGTTGGCCATTTAGCTGAAGCGGCATGGCATCATCCTGACTTAACAGTATCTTATGCATTTGTGATTGTTAAATTGACAACACATAGTGCGAAAGGTATTACTGATAAAGATTTTGAATTAGCAAAAAAAATAGAAGAAGTAGTGCAGTGGCAACCGGGCCTACAAGAAGGTAGTCCTTTTGAGGGCACGCCTTCTGATCCACGATTTAAATATATTAAGTACGACTAAGGACATAAACAATGACAGAAATGACAAAGCCTGAAATTTGGCAAGATGTGCCTAGTCCATTTTGTGGCATTGCCTCTGATGATCTTCAAATTAAAGTTGAAGGATTAACAGTATCAATCGTAGAAAATGGTGATGACGTTACGCGCAAGGGATTTGAAACGCCGATTACAGATGTTTCTCCCCGTATTAATGGCAAAGATGTGTCTTTAGACCAAGCTATTTCGCATATCACTCACTTACTTCGCGACAGTAAGCAGCCCGTTATTAGTGGTATGGCGACCGATTTAAATGGTGCTCGTTCTGCAATCGCCCTAGCTGATAAAAGTCGCGCCACTATTGATAATATGGATTCAGCAGCCAGTATGCGTAATATCTTAGTATTGCAAGATACGGGGTATATGCTTACCACGTTGACAGAAGTGCGAAACCGAGTTGATTTATTAGTGGTGGTAGGAAGTGATATAGAAGCCAGTTATCCACGGTTTTTTGAGCGAATGGTCTGGAATAAAGAAAGTATGTTCGACCAAGATATTGCATCACGTGAAGTGGTTTATTTAGGTAAAGCGCCCACAGGCAATGCATCTACCTCGCCTCAAGGAAAAAAAGCACAAGTACTTGTTTGTGATGATGCTGATTTACCAGAAGTGATGTCGGTATTACGTGCCATAGTAAACGGTAAAGTAGTTCAAGCTAAACAAGTGGGTGGTATTGCTGTTAGTGATTTAGCCGTATTAGCTGAACAATTAAAACAAGCTGCATATTCTGTAGTGGCATGGGACGCTGGTAATTTAGAGATTGCCCATGCTGAAGCGACAGTGCAAACACTATGTGAAATGGTTAAAGATCTTAACCTAGACACGCGTAGTAGTGGATTACCATTAGGTGGTAAAGAAGGCAGTATTACGGCAAATCAAGTCTCTGCATGGCAATCAGGTTATCCCATGAGAACTAACTTTAGCCGTGGTTATCCTGACTATGACCCTTTTTTATCTGATACTAAACGGATGTTAGATAATGATGAGGTAGATACGCTAGTGTGGCTGTCTAGCTACAATATTGATCGTACACCGCCAACATCAAATGCAAAAACGATTGTACTAGGCCGATCAGGAATGACGTTTGAGCAAGAGCCAGAAGTATTTATTCCTGTGGGCACACCAGGAATTGATCATGCTGGACGAACATTCCGTTGCGATGGTGTGGTATCAATTCCATTAAGAAAATTACGTGATAGTGGTTTGCCAAGTACATTTGATGTACTAACAGCCGTCGAACAAGCGTTATAAGAGGCGAACGAAGATATGCTTACAAGATTAACAGGCGGAAAGCTCTACGATCCAGCTCATGGCGTGGATGGAGAAGTACGTGATATTTATATTCGTGATGGCCGCATCATTAATAAACCGTTAGATGAAAAAATCACCACAGAGATTGATTTACGTGGAAAAATTGTGATGGCGGGTGCGATTGATATGCATACCCACATTGGTGGTGGTAAAGTGAATATCGCCCGAACAATGTTGCCAGAAGATCATGCACAAGACGTGATTGCCAGAACAGAGTTAATGCGTAGTGGTTGTGGCCATGCGGCACCAAGCACATTAACAGCGGGATATCGTTATGCTGAAATGGGCTATACCGCAGGCTTTGAACCAGCGATATTACCAATCAATGCACGTCAAGCTCATATGGAAATGCACGATACGCCAATCATCGATAAAGGTGGTTACGCGATGTTGGGTAGTGATGACTTTCTACTCCGTATGATGGCGTCAAATGATGACCAACAAGCAATTAATAACTATGTTGCATGGACGTTAACTCATTCACAAGCTATTGGTATCAAGGTCGTAAACCCAGGTGGAATCAATGCCTTTAAATTTAATCAACGTAAATTAGATTTAGATGAAAAGAATAAATTCTACGGTGTCACACCGCGTGAAATATTATTACGGCTTGCACGTGCTGTTAAAGAATTAGGCATTCCACATCCATTGCACGTTCATGGCTGTAACTTGGGTGTGCCAGGTAATTTAAATACCACTATCGATACGATGGAAGGTATTGAAGGCCTACCAATGCACATGACTCATATTCAGTTTCATAGTTATGGCACTGAAGGTGATTATAAATTCTCATCAGGTTCGGCACAAATTGCTGAAGTGATTAATAAACACAAAAATATCACTGCTGACGTAGGCCAAATATTATTTGGTCAAACGGTTACCGCTTCTGGCGATAATATGCGTCAACATGCAGCGCATCCACATGCACATCCAAACAAGTGGGTGAGTATGGATATCGAATGTGATGCTGGTTGTGGTGTATTACCATTCAAATATAAAGATCAAAGCTACGTCAATGCATTGCAATGGATGATTGGCCTTGAAACCTTCTTGATGGTTGATGATCCTTGGCGTGTATTCTTAACCACCGATCATCCAAACGGTGCACCATTTACCAGTTATCCTCACTTAATTAAATTGTTGATGGACAAAACATTCCGTAACGATGTGTTGTCAACCTTGCATCCAGAAGCACAAAAAGCGAGTCACTTAGGGTCACTAGATCGTGAATACTCACTCTATGAAATTGCGATTATGACGCGTGCTGGTGCCGCTAGGTTAGTAGGGCTTGCTGATCGTGGTCATTTAGGCGCTGGTGGTGCAGCTGATATTACTGTTTACACAGATCACGCTGATCGCGAAATAATGTTTAGCACACCAGACTATGTGTTTAAAGATGGTCGCATGGTGGTAAAAGACGGTCATTTGATTGATGTAACTTGGGGAACAACGCATGTTGTTAAACCTGAATATGACAATAGTATTGAAAAAGAATTAAAACCTTATTTTGATCGTTACCACACTCAGAAAATGGGTAACTTCAAAATTAGTGATGACGAAATTGTTGATGATGGCAGAGGTAGTCTGACCGTGCAGCCGTTACATAAAGGAGGCCCGATATGATTATCAATGGCGTAACTATTGATGAAACCTTTGCTGAAGCGTTTCCAATGAAAGGCACTCGCCTTATCATCACAGCACTTAATGCTAAATGGGCGATGATCTCAGCACAAGCGTTTACAGGTTTTGCAACCTCCGTTATTGCCTGTGGTTGTGAAGCAGGCATTGAACGTGAACTCGACCCAAGTGAAACGCCAGACGGTCGTCCTGGAGTTTCAATTCTAATTCTGTCTCTTA
>CAJXPP010000168.1 GCA_913058195.1 uncultured Gammaproteobacteria bacterium
AAGAGACAGGTGTATTCTTGCTCTGGATGTGTCATCACTCTTAAATTAGCTGCATGATTAATTCGTTCATGACGACGATTTTCAATAGTCTTTTCACTACCCATGTAAATATACTCCTTTCTTATTTAAAAAATATAATACATGATAAGAAAACTAATATCTATATCAATCATCAATTTAGATGATACTTCTAACCTTATTTACTAGGAAAGTAGTGAAAGTTGGCTAGTCACCAAACCAATTAGTCCTCCAAACACACCACCCCATACAACTAGCCAGCCTAAATGCTTACGTATCATTGTCTGGATAATATCTTTTACCATTGAAGGAGTTAGCTCATCTAATCGCGATACCACCACATGAGAGATCTGTTGGTGAATATCATCTGTCACTGGCCCACTACTTAGTTTTTCGCGAACACTCGCTTGAAATGACTCACTGTGTGCAATGTCATTAATTGACGATTTCATTTTGATAATAAAAGGTTCTTTTAATGGTTCTAAGGCTGCTTCGCCACCAAACATGCCAAGCATACTACCAAAAGATGATTCAGTAATTGTTGATACAAGGCTTTCATATGCAGGGCTTAAATCTGTTTCTTCAATTACATCTTGAAAGTCTAGGTGATGTTGTTCATTTTCTGACACCATCGAAGCAAAAAACCGATCTAAATTTTGTTTACTAAAAAACTGATCCATTACTAAGTTATTAATGCCCAGTTTAAAATCTTCAAAACGGGCACTGATAACACCGGAACCATATAAACCCGGTACTTTTTCAAACAACATATGAATCGCAAGCCAGTTTGTCACGCCACCAGCTAGTGCAAATAAGCCAGTCGCTAGAATAGGTTCACGAAACGGTGCTTCTACCACCAGCCCTGTTGCAACAAGGCCAGCAGCAATCACATTAGTAATTAAACTTTTATTCATCAATCCACTTGCTTAATGCTTCAATAACTTTAGTCGCTTGATCTTTACTTGAAATATTGAATTTTGAACGTTGGCTATATTCACCATTACGTTTTTGATAACGACGAATTGTATATTTATCGGCACCAAACTCACCTGTTTTACGATCAAGATCTTGATAACGGAACATCAGAGTTGCCCAAGCGCCTTTTGTTAATACGGCCTTGTCCAATTCTTTCACGGTCATTTCGTCGCCTTCCATATATTCGACGGTTAGTTCATCTACTGTTTCAGCCATTGTGCTTCCTTAAAAATTTAAAATATGAGAGTAGCCATTTAGTATGTTTACATTTAACCTTAGGTTCAAGGCATTTCTTGCATACAGAGTGAGCCACTTATAGTTACTGGTGTATTTTCCTAGTCAGTCTATCAGTGTAAATACACTTTCGAATCCATTAATCACTGAGGGTATTAATTAAAAAACTTAGTTAACACCTTATTCAACATAGTCGCATCTTGGCTTCCTGCTAGCTCACGAATAGAGTGCATTGCCAAGGTAGGAACACCGATATCTAATGTTCTAACACCCAATGCACTAGCTGTTAGAGGCCCTATGGTACTACCACATGCCATATCACTTCGCACCACAAAGTCTTGCACTGGCACAGCCTCTTGCTCACACATTTGACGGAAATACGCACTTGTTTCACTATTTGTCGCATAGCGCTGATTAGCATTTGTTTTGATCACAGGACCTTTATTTAATTTCGGTCCGTGTTCAGCATCATGTTTATCTACATAGTTAGGATGAATCGCATGCGCGTTATCGGCAGAAATCATTATCGACTGCTGTAACATTCGGTGATGCGATTCAATCTCAGGGCATAAGCGCATTAATATTGATTCAAGTAGTGAACCCTGGGCACCCGATGTTGACATACTGCCAACCTCTTCATGATCGGTGCAAATTAATAAACTAGCCACATTATCACTACCGTCAAGCAATGCGCTCATACCTACGTAGCAGCTCAATAAATTATCGAGTCGTGCACTGCTGATAAAGTCATCATTCAAACCTGTCATAGCTGCAGTTTGAGTATCATATAAACTAATTTCGTAATCTAATACTTTACTGATATCTAATGCTGGTGATTGCTTTTTAACTTGCTGCAATAACAGGTCACGAAAGTCTTTCTTGTCATCTTTGTTAACTTGCATAATGATCGGTGGCAAATGATCTTGTGCATTGATTGTTCTATTCTTATTTGCTTCACGATCAAGATGAATGGCTAAACTAGGAATAACGGCAATTGCCTTGTTGAAATCAATTAAGGTATGTTTAATCTGTTGCTGACTATCAACATAACTCACTCGGCCCGCCATAGACAGGTCACGATCAAACCACGGGTTCAATAAAGCACCGCCATAGACTTCAACCCCTAGTTGCCACAAACTATGTTTTACTTTTTCTGGCTGAGGTTTAACTTGCAAACAAGGACTGTCAGTATGTGCACCCACCATATGAAAACCTGTTTCCGCTAATGGAGCTTCGGGTAAGTTAAAGGCCACTATCGATGACTCATTACGTGTCACATAATAACGTCCTGCTGATAGTTGACCCCATGCCGCTTTTTCGTCTAATGCCCGGAAACCATTTTGTTTGAGACATTCAGTCATCGTTTTAACAGCGTGAAAGGGTGTAGGAGATTTATCTAAAAACGTGAGTAGGTTTTGATTAAAGTCTGTTATTGATGCATTTGCCATATCAATATTGTTTCTTGAATTAAAAACATCATCATACCTAAATTTACCTAGTTATCGTCTTATTTTCTTGTGTTTACGTTACAATAAATGCACTTCATCAAGCTATAAGCCACTATGTCAAACAACAACAATAAGCTATTACATAAACTAAAACGCTGGCTTATCTATAGCATCTTACTGTTTGTTGGCTTTACTTCATTAGTGGTCATTGTTCTAGGGTTTCTACCCATCAACACCTCTGCATTTATGGTACAACAACATATTACTGACTTTAAAGCTGATAAGGCCTATACCTCGGTAAAACAAGACTGGATTAAACGGGCTAATATCTCACCTCATATCTTCTCGGCCGTGGTGGCTTCTGAAGATCAGTTGTTTTACCAACACCATGGTTTTGACTTCGATTCGATTTTCTCTGCACTGAAAAAGCGTTCATCAGGAGGCAAGATAAGAGGTGCTAGCACCATTAGCCAACAAGTAGCCAAGAACCTTTTCCTCTCTCCCTCAAGAAGTTTATGGCGAAAAGGATTTGAAGTATGGTTCACCCTACTCATCGAGTTATTCTGGAGCAAGGAGCGTATCTTGTTAACATACGTTAATATTGCTGAGTTTGGCGACCATCTTTTTGGCGTCCAAGCAGCCAGTAAACATTACTTTGCTATTCCAGCAAAAAAACTAAGCCCACAACAAGCTGCATTATTAGCGGCAAGCTTACCTAATCCAATACTATTCAAAGTCGATAAACCCACAGAGTACCTACTAGAAAAGAAACAATGGATATTAAGGCAAATGAGAAACCTCAATTATATTTAGCCATTAACTCCAAGCTTGTCTTATTAAAAAAAATGAAATGCGATACTGACCAACACGCACACATTGATAAACCCTTGTCAGTATCGTATTCTTGATAAACCTATTACCAGACATGTTTTAATTCATATCTGTGAAAACAGCAAAATCTATTATTTCTCAATCTAAATATAAGAGGACCTAACGATGCAGGACTTCATCCAAAACCTAGACATTAACCAATACCTTCCTACCGCCATCTCATGGGCAACAAACATTTTATTAGCGATCGTTATTTTACTTATCGGTTTATGGTTCGCCGGTAAAGTAAACAAAACGATTGTCAGTATGAGTAAAAAGAACACACACTTAGATGACACGCTATTTCGCTTCTTAGGAAGCATGGCACGCTATATCATCTTAGCCTTCGTTATCATTGCAGTATTAAACCGCTTTGGTGTTCAAACGGCTTCAATTATTGCATTATTAGGTGCTGCTGGTCTTGCTGTTGGCTTAGCATTACAAGGTGCTATGTCTAACCTAGCTGCTGGCGTAATGCTATTAATCTTCCGCCCGTATAAAGTGGGGGACTTCATTGATGCAGCAGGTCGTTTTGGTAATGTCACTGAAATCGATATGTTTACTACTATTTTGCAAACTTTCGATAATCAACAAGTCATCATTCCAAATAGCCAAATCTGGGGTGCTCAAATCATTAATCACTCTCACCACCCTATTCGTGGCGTTGATATGCACTTTGGTGTTGCTTATGCAGAAAGTACTGATGCTGCACGTGCAGTGATTGATGCAGTATTAGCTAATCACCCACACATATTAAAAGACCCTGCTCCATTTGTAGAAGTAGAAACGTTAAATGATAGCTCAGTGGACTTCCTAGTGAGACCATTCTGTAAAGGTGAACATTACTTTGATATCTTGTATTCAGTGCCTGAGCAAATCAAAAAAGCATTAGACGAAAACAATATTGAAATCCCATTCCCGCACCGCAAAATATTTGTTGTGAATGAGAATGCCTAAGACTTAAAACAAAGTAAAACCTGCTCTACCAATAAACCCTCTATTATTCACTCTTGAATAATAGAGGGTTTTTTCTATGGCGAAGAACAAGTTACACATATAAATTTATCCGCCTACTATCCGATGTTCCAGCAGTTATTTTAGTCATTCGTTTATAACTAAACTATTTCATATAAATGTCTTGATTCATCTTCTCCACATCTATATAGTACGCGCTTCTCTTGGGGTGGTTAGCTCAGTTGGGAGAGCATCGCCCTTACAAGGCGAGGGTCACTGGTTCGAGCCCAGTACCACCCACCAAGAGTACTTCCCGCAACATACCAAAACCTCTAATAAATAATACATCTAAAATGCGACTTAAGTCGATTCCCCTATATCACTACGATTGATTTCGATGGCCTATCATCTTTTAAACTATCCGTTTTAGCCTGATTTTATGTTAAATAAAAAGATACCCCAATATTCCCGCCTGCTGAACAACTTACAGTTTAATTATTGCTTACATTGTTTTGCCAACAAAAAAGCCGTAATGAATTTAATCACTACGGCTTAATGCTATTACGGTTAATACTTGTATTTAAGCGACTGAGTTTTTCGCCTTACGACGTAAACCCATAAAGCCTAATAAAGCAGGTGCGAATAGAAATGCAGCTGCTGGGATCGGAACGGCACCTATAGGACTGTCTCTTATACACATCTCCGAGCCCACGAGACTAGGCATG
>CAJXPP010000169.1 GCA_913058195.1 uncultured Gammaproteobacteria bacterium
ATCATGAATTACCGACCCGAGCATGGTTGAGTAGCTTATTTACAGAATATCCACTGAGTGATGAAGCTCGTTCTAATTTACTTGCAGGCAAACCAGGTGCAGATCAGCCAGATGTTGGCCTATTAGTCTGTGCTTGCTTTGGTGTAGGTGAAAATACGATCAAAGAAGCGATTAAATGTGACGCAGCTAAATCAGTTGAAGATATTGGCAAGCAACTTAAAGCGGGTACAAACTGTGGATCGTGCATTCCTGAGATTAAGAAGTTGTTTGCATAAAGCCACAAGGCGCTGGTTTTATCTGAGTTTACCCCACTAAATTATTAATCCAGGTTAAACCCAGCACCTGTTCCAGTAGAAGGGAAATAGGAAAAAAAGGGAGTTTGGGTATTTGAGAAGGTGCTTCCATTATGATTAATGTAGACACAAGCGGGTCCAAATCGTAATGCCGACCATTCTGATACTGAACTTGCACCAGGGTAAACGACAATATCTATATCAGAGTCCATGATATTACTCCAGATTTCAATGCACCCAGTACTATCGGCTGTTGAACGGTCTGGATAGCCTGTTGAGCTCATTGGTACGCTCTGACCTGCAACAGTAATACTGGCTGATTGACCTTTAACTATCCACTGTAAGTGAAACTGATTAGCAGCGCTATAAAAGCTTCCCATCACAGAAGAGGTCACTGCTTTATTAGCATCTTTTTTCAAATCGACGAACTTTGGAAGTGCAATAGCCGAAAGTACACCTAATAGAACAATAACTGCGATTAGCTCTATTAGCGTGAAACCATCTTGTCTTGTATCTACAGAATGCATTAGCTGGAACCGAATAGTTGCGAAGCTTCATTATAAGCAACTGACATTCTAATAAACTAGTTTTTATTTTAGGTGGAAGATGATTTTTATTGAAAATAACCATAACAATTAATAGAGCTGATTAGTATTAGAATACATCAGACAGGGCTTAACTCAATACTTTTATAGTTCAAAGTGAAAGGGAAATATTAGGCAAAAAAAAGGTAGTGATGAATAAGTATCACTACCAAAAGGGTTACGAGATAAAACCAGATTTATGAAGCATAAATAAGTCTAACTATAGTTGATATACTATCAGCCATAACTAAGAGTGGCTTATCTAAGGATAATAGTCTGTGAATTAGCTCTCATCTTAGTTCGCCGTGTAAAACGATAATGATTAAATTTGAACTACGTCTCCTTTTGCGCACCACTATAGTGCGATGACTGTCCTTGACTGCAATATCATAGTGCTTAATGATTAGTAGTATAACTATTTTATTGATATATATCAGGCAGTTATTATTTGGCATGATTACCGCTATAGCTATCTCTGTTACCACCGTTGGTACAGTTCAAGAAGAGATTCAGCTATGTCTGCACAAAAGTTAAAACTATTATCATTTAGTGGTAATACAAAAATTCTTCATCTAAGTTGGATGGCTTTTTTTATTAGTTTTGTTGTTTGGTTTAACCATGCACCACTACTGATCTCAATCCAAGAGTCTCTGGGATTAACTAGCCAACAAATTAAAACAATACTGATCCTTAACGTCGCTTTAACAATTCCGGCTCGTATTGTAGTTGGAATGCTTGTTGATAAATATGGCCCGAAAATTATGTTCCCATTGCTGTTAGGGATTTCGAGCTTTATATGTTTCTTCTTTGCTCTAGCTGATACGTTTGAACAGTTAGCAGCTGCTCGGTTTATGCTTGGTTTTGTAGGCGCTGGTTTTGTTATTGGTATCAGAATGATTTCCGAATGGTACCCCGCTAAACAAGTCGGCCTTGCAGAAGGTATTTATGGCGGTTGGGGTAACTTTGGTTCAGCTGCAGCAGCAATGACATTGCCAACGATTGCTCTAATGTTTGGCGGTGAAGATGGCTGGCGCTATGCCGTTGCTTTAACAGGTGCTATGGCTCTTATTTATGCCTTTATCTATTACAACGGTGTGTCTGATACACCTAAAGGGTCAACATACTTTAAGCCTAAAAAATCAGGTGGTATGGAAGTAACCAGTAAGGGTGACTTTTATTTCTATCTATTTATGAATATTCCATTGTATGCGGCATTAGCGTTATTAACGTGGAAGTTATCACCAAGTGGCGTGAGCTTATTGTCAGCTGGCATTGCACAAGCTATTTATATTGGTTTAGGTGTATTGTATTTTTATCAGGCCTATCATATATATCAAGTGAATAAGAGTATCTTCACAACGCCTGTACCTGAGATTCACCGTTATAAATTCAAGCAAGTAGCGGTATTAGATTTAGCTTATCTTGCTACATTTGGTTCTGAATTAGCCGTGGTCTCTATGTTGCCATTATTCTTCCATGACACGTTTGATATTAGTGCTGTGCAGGCAGGTTTATTGGCTTCTGGTTTCGCATTTATGAACTTAGTTTCTCGCCCAATAGGAGGGTTGTTCAGTGACCGTTGGGGACGCAAACGTACTCTATCTATTTGTATTTCAGGTTTGGCAGTTGGTTACATAATCATGAGTATGATTACTCCTGAATGGGCAATTGTATTTGCAGTATTAGCAACAATGGTATGTTCTTTTTTCGTTCAAGCAGGTGAAGGTGCTGTCTTTGCAGTTGTACCATTAGTTCAACGTCGTTTAACAGGACAAGTTGCCGGTATGGCGGGTGCATACGGTAATGTAGGTGCAGTAACATTCTTAACTGTATTGTCATTAGTTTCTGCTCAAACATTTTTCCTTGTTATCGCTGGGACAGCAGTAGTCACATTGATTGCAGTACAATTTATGGATGAACCAAAAGGCCAAATGGCAGAAATACTGCCTGATGGTACGGTTCAGATGATTGACGTACACTAAACCTAATTCGTTTTAAGTTAGACTGTAACAGTCCACTGTTAAAGTAAGAGTGGACTGTTTTTGTTTCTCCGAAGGTGAAAAATGACAGCAAAATTAAAAGTGAGCGTTGGTTCTTATTCTGACAAGGGAATTAAAGAAGAAAATCAAGATTCAATCGGTTATTTTGTGCCTGATAATTTAAATCTTCTATCAGCTAAAGGTGTTGCTTTTACTGTAGCTGATGGTGTTAGCAGTAGTGCAGAAGCTAAACAAGCTAGTCAGGCCTGTGTAACTGGTTTTCTGAGCGATTACTTTAGCACCCCAGATTCATGGTCAGTGAAGAAATCAGGCGGTAAGGTATTAACTTCAATCAATACTTGGTTGTTCGGCCAAAGTAATCAATTTCATGATGCTTCTCGGGGTTTAGTGACTACATTTTGTGGTTTAGTATTAAAATCAACAACCGCCCATCTCTTCCATGTAGGTGATTCTCGAATTTATCTACTTCGTGATGGACATTTAGAACAACTCACCAATGACCATCGTATTCAAATGCCTGGTGAATCAGAGTATTTAGCTCGTGCAATGGGTGTTGATTATCGTCTAGATATTGATTACAAAAAAATCCCTATTGAAGTGGGTGATCAATTCTTTATTTCAACTGATGGTGTGCATGACTTTCTAGCAGATAAAATTATTCAGAAAATACTGACAAGGCAAGAAACAGATTTAAATAGTACCTGTAAACAAATTGTCACTCAATCTCTTGAAATGGATAGTGTGGATAATGTGAGTTGTCAGTTAATTCGTGTTGAAGGGCTTCCATCACAAGATGCAGATGAAGTCTTTTCTAAACTAACAGAGCTACCTTTTCCACCAGAACTATATGAAGGTGTTGTTATAGATGGCTATCGTATTACAAGGGAGTTACACGCAAGTTCAACTAGTCAGCTATATCAAGCTATTGATACTGATACTGATGAAAAAGTCGTCATTAAAACTCCCTCCGTCAATTTTGAAGATGATCCGGCTTATCTAGAACAATTTCAACTTGAAGAGTGGGTTGGACGTCGACTTGATAGTCCCCATGTTATTAGGACTATAGAGCAACAACGTCCACGTCGCTTTCTGTACTATGTAATGGAATATATAGAAGGGAAAACCCTAGAGCAGTGGATCGCAGACCAGACAGAAGTTGACTTAACCGTGATTAGAAATATTGTCTCTCAAGCTATTTCAGGCCTTAGAACATTTCATCGTCTTGATATGCTTCATCAAGATATAAAACCGGGCAACATAATGATAACCCCAGAAGGTCTGGTGAAAATTGTTGACTTTGGTTCAACAAAAATTGCCGGTATTGCAGATATATCTACACCAATTGAACGTAAAGAATTACTGGGTACAAAAAACTATACGGCACCTGAATATTTGATTGAACAATCAGGTACAACACAGTCGGATCTGTTTTCTCTTGGCTGTATTATTTATGAAATGATTACAGGCGAGCTTCCCTATGGTGATGGGCTTGCAAAAGCATCAGATCAGCGCTCACTGAATCGTTTAAAGTACACACCAATTAATAATCATATAACGAATGTACCTCATTGGGTGGATAAGGCAATCAGAACTGCTGTTCAAATTGATCCCACCAAGCGCTATGAAAAAATGTCAGAGCTTGAAAGTGACCTAAGAAAGCCTAACCCAACCTATCTGAAGGAAGAGCAACTACCTTTATTAGAAAGAAACCCATTAGTTTTTTGGAAAGGCCTATCAGCGTTACTTTTTATTGGTCATATATTGTCACTGTATTTTTTTACCGGTTAATGCTTTTTATGCAAGCACTATCAAACAAAGTATGACTCCCCATAATTGTTGAGATGATCAGCCCTATGGAGAGATTTTGCAGCATTTTAAAATATGAGATGGATGCCAGAAAGGGGTGATGTTTTTTGTATTGTGGTAAAGCATGCTGCTAATGGCTAGATTATCGTTAAATCTGGAATGACTTTTTTTGCAAAATTCTGAAGAGTACAGTCGTTAAATTAAGGACTAATTTCGACCCAAATCGGACATTGAACGTATTGATTATTGTTAATATGGTAAAGTTGATACAGGCACACAATTGCGGCACTTATTCTGTAACAAATCCTAATTTCTTAGCTCCTTATTAATTTGGCACAACTCATAACTAAGTATCACCTTCTGGATATTAATCTGATGACTAAATTTTTATGTGGAATGTTTATATTTATTGTTTCCTCTAATGTGTACGCGGAGCTATCAAGTACATGGGTAAAAAAGACAATACCTGAGGAAATACGATTATGTCTGTCTCTTATACACATCTCCGAGCCCACGAGACTAGGCATGATC
>CAJXPP010000170.1 GCA_913058195.1 uncultured Gammaproteobacteria bacterium
GCCTAGTCTCGTGGGCTCGGAGATGTGTATAAGAGACAGGTTCATAATTATATTTGATTGTAATTGCGGTAACACACCAAAAGGCTGTTCTAATTGTAAATCAGTGATGATGGTCTCACCTTCAAATAAATTAACCTTCAAAGATCCATCAATCTTTATCTGTTGATTTTTATAGCTTACCTTCGGGATGACACCTGATAATTTGCCATGCATTAACGGCCAGTTTAATGCAGAACTTAATGATGTCATTGAAATCGGTGTTAGATTACCTGCAAATTCCCACTGAGGTAGCTCATTTTCTAACTGCTGTAAATTGAAATCCGTAATAGATAGTTCACCATCTAACACAGGGATTACCCATGGCTGCTGCAGATTCATCGTGGCATTTCTGACTTCTGCTTTGAATGCCGAGGCTCCTAGTGACAGAGAATAGATAGAGCCTTTGTGCCACTGTAAATCGACCTTCTCAGTTTGCTGAAAATTAGACCATCCTAAAACACCAGATAGACTATCAAAACTAAAATGATTAGCTTGATCAGCAATAAACACATTATCCAAATGAGCTGATAAATTATAATTATCAGCGTGTTGTTGGTAATTAAAGGCTATCTGTCCTGATAATTCGAGGTTATCGATAGATGTACCTAGCGTGAAAGGTTGTCCCCATACTTCATAGAGCTTGGCCACATTAGTTTTAGCCATTTCTATCTTTAAAACATTAAGCTGAGAAAGAGAACCTTGTCCGCTTATCGAAACCTGCATCACTGAACCTTGGCTCAAATTGGCCATAATTATTTGAAGCTGATCAGTTTCATTAAACCACACCCCTTCAGCTTGCACCTTAAATGGTGTATCTGCGAAATCAATAAATACAGGCTCCGCATAAGCTTGGCCATTATTGATGTTCAGCTTACTTTTCCATTGCCATTGTTGTTTAGTATTTACAGCAGAAACATTTAATTCACTTGTTACTGCCTCCGAAACATACTTGCCTTCACTATCACTTAAGTTAAGCTCTTTTGCACTCAAATCAAGGTTTATACTTTTCAGTTCGCTACCTTGGCCTGCTAAATCAACATCCAATTTAAATTTACCCTCATAACTCCAGCTATTGAGCGTATCGCGCTGATCTTGAGATAAATATGGTGATAAAAACTGAGTCAATGGACTAAGTTCTACCTGAGGTGTATCGGCAAATACTTTCCACTGATTGGCATTGATGATTGCTGTTAAAGATAATTTTGCTGAGGCAAGTTTTAACCCTGAAATTTCAATCTTATATTTTTCTTTATTTTGGCTAGCAAAAGCTTCAAAGCGGATAGATTGTTTGCCCAAATTTTGTTGTGAAAAATCCAATGTGCCTTGAGAACAGGAAAATTCCTCGGAAATAATAACTAATTCATCACATCGAAGTCTTACTGCGTTGATTGTGCCAATAGGATCCGCTAATCGAATGCTATCAGCAGAAGCAATCAAACTTATTCCATTACTGCTTAATTGCATATCTACATTCAGGTTTTCAGCATCAATATCTTCAAATTGCCAAACTGCAATTGAAACTTGCACTTTCTCGCTGGCCCAATTATTCAATAGAGGGATAAAAAGAAGGATAAATAGAACAAACCAAAATGGTTTTTTCATATTATTCTGCTGGGAATACGCCTGTTGATAAATAGCGATCGCCACGATCACATATAATACTGACGATTACCGCATTTTCAACTTGTTCAGATAAACGTAATGCCGCTGCAACTCCGCCACCAGATGATACGCCACAGAAGATACCTTCTTCTCTAGCAAGACGACGCATCGTGTCTTCAGCAACGCTTTGTTCTATATCAATGATTGTATCAACGCGTTGTGGTTCAAAAATAGTGGGCAAATATTGTTTCGGCCAACGACGAATTCCAGGAATACTTGAACCTTCAGTCGGTTGAACACCTACAATTTGAACGGATTGATTCTGTTCTTTTAAATAACGTGAGGTTCCCATAATCGTACCCGTTGTACCCATGGCACTAACAAAATGAGTTACTTCGCCATCAGTATCACGCCAAATTTCTGGCCCTGTTGTTAGGAAATGCGCGAGTGGGTTATCAAAGTTACCAAACTGATTAAGCACTTTACCTTGGCCTTGTTGTTCCATTTCTAATGCCAAATCACGTGCTACTTCCATTCCTTCAGTCAGAATAATTTCAGCACCATAGGCTCGCATGGAAGCACGACGTTCTTCACTCATCTTTTTAGGCATAAGTAAGATCATCTTATAACCCAAGATTGCAGCAACCATTGCTAAAGCAATCCCTGTATTACCACTGGTTGCCTCGATTAATGTATCACCGGGTTGAATATCACCTCGGTCTTGAGCTTTACGAATCATGCTCATCACTGGGCGATCTTTTACCGAGCCTGCAGGATTATTGCCTTCAAGCTTCACTAAGATAGTATTTGTAGTATCTCCTGCTAATCGTTGTAATCTGACTAGCGGTGTATTCCCAACAAATGCATCAATTGTAGGATACTGTTTCATTTTATCGTTCCAATAATGTCACAAAAGCAATCGCATACTCATCTTCATCGCTTAAACTGATCATACTTCGACCAATTTTAAGCTCATTGGCTAAACTAATCGCGCGCTCAAAAAACTGCAATTCAGGTTTACCATTTTTGTCATTTGTAACGGCAATATGACGCAAACTTAAACCGTCCCGAAATCCTGTTCCCAACGCTTTTGCTGTTGCCTCTTTCGCTGCAAATCGTTTGGCTAAAAATGATGCCTTATTAGTAGGGGTTTGTTGGAAGATAAAAAACTCAGACTCACTTAAAATTCTCTCAGCAATTTTATCACCGTGTTTTAGTAGTAACCTTTCCATACGGGGAATATGAACTAAATCAGTGCCAATACCAAAGATCATCCTCTACGTGCTTCCACCATTAGTTGTTTCATTTCACGTACTGCTGACTGAAATCCAGTAAATACAGAGCGCGCCACAATTGCATGACCAATATTTAACTCTACAATTTGTGGGATTTCAGCGATTTTATCAACATTATGGTAATTAAGACCGTGGCCCGCATTAACTTGCAGCCCAAGTTTATGAGCGTAGTCAGCAGCCTCAATAATAATGCGTAGTTCTTTTTGAGCTTCTTCTGCTGTTTTAGCTTCAGCATAACAACCTGTGTGTAATTCAATTACGGGTGCACCACATTCAGCAGAAGCATCAATCTGTTTCAGATCAGGATCGATAAATAGCGATACAATCACATTAGATTCAGCCATACGCTGGCAAGCATTCTTTATTTTTGGCAGTTGACCAGCAATTTCTAATCCTCCCTCTGTCGTTAACTCCTCACGTTTTTCAGGTACTAAACAACAATCAGAAGGGAGATATTTCTCAGCCATGGCTAACATTTCTTCAGTGACGGCCATCTCTAAATTCATTTTGGTCTGCAAAATATCTGATAACAGGGCCACATCACGTTCTTGAATATGACGTCGATCTTCTCGAAGATGCAATGTAATTCCATCTGCTCCCGCTTGCTCAGCCTCAATTGCAGCTTGAATCGGATCAGGATATCGCGTGCCACGCGCTTGCCTTAATGTTGCAATGTGATCAATGTTGACGCCTAAATAAATTGCCATCTGTCTACTAACCTTATTTACTATACTGTTTCATCGACGCAAATAACTGTCGACTTTGTAGGGGCTTACCACCCAAATAAAAATGTATTACGCTTCTCATTAACTGCTTTACTTCAGATAAGCTTTGTTTATCGAAGTCTCGTTCCATCAATAAATGCTGCAAACTTCGTCCTGAAATAGACTGCTTATTTGACTCACTATGACAACGATATAATCCTGAATCAGCTTGGTATTGATAACGTTGATCATGTTCAATGATATCACCTGTTTCCGCATCGCGATCTAACACTAAACCATAACCTAGATGTGTTAATAAACATTTTTCAAATAAACGCAGAGCAACTTCAATATCATCTGCTTGTTGTAGGCGTTCTAAAATATGTTCATACGCCTCAAACACGCTTGGTTCTACTATATGCGCTGGCAATAGCTTAACAATTAACTCATTAATATATAAGCCACATAATGCTGATTCAGCT
Organism: uncultured Gammaproteobacteria bacterium; assembly: GCA_913058195.1. Taxonomy (GTDB): domain Bacteria; phylum Pseudomonadota; class Gammaproteobacteria; order Nitrosococcales; family Methylophagaceae. The sequence continues at coordinate 4,123 of CAJXPP010000170.1, forward strand.
TTAAGCATATAGCGTGGTTTATCAACTTCAACTGAGGTTAGGGTTTGCAATTCGCCTCGCCCCATCCAGCTTATTAACAAAGGCTGATAAAGCTGTAATAAGCCATTTTTATTACGTTTACTTTTCCTAACACCTTTGGCAATTAGACTAAGCCGGCCAAACTGCTTTGAAAAGACATCCAGTAAAACACTTGTTTCACGAAATGGGCGTTGATGTAATACAAAAGCAGGAGTTAATTCTACATTCACGCCTAAAGACCTTAAAGCTCGTCGTTATAGCCTAGATTCTTCAGCATTCGCTCATTATCGCCCCAGCCTTCACGGACTTTAACCCATAAGCGAAGAAATACTTTTTTATCAAATAAGGTTTGCATTTCAATCCGAGCATCTCGACCAACTGACTTCAGAAGCGAACCCCCTTTGCCTATTACAATTGATTTTTGACCATCACGCTCAACGTAGATCACTGCACCGATGCGATACATTTTATCTTCATCATCAAACTGCTCAATTTCGACCGTAATCGAATAAGGCAGCTCTTGACCTAAATGACGGAATAACTGTTCTCGCACTAATTCTGCTGCTAAAAAGCGTGAACTACGATCAGTAAATTGATCTTCAGGGAAGATTAACTCACCTTCTGGCATTAAGGTTTTTATTTCACGTTCTAGCTCGTCTAAATTCATACCCTTACGTGCCGATATAGGCACTACTTTAGCAAAGTCAAACTGTGCTGATAACTTCTCGATTTGAGGTAATAACACCTCTTTATCAGCCAATTTATCAACTTTATTGACGACTAAAATTACCGGAGCTTTTGCACTTGCTTTTAAACGTTCAAGAACAGCTTCATCTTCTTTAGTCCAGTTCATACCATCTACGACAAATAGAATGACATCAACATCATCAATAGATGATGCCGCGGCACGATTCATATAGCGATTCATTGCCCGCTTATCATCAATATGAAGACCAGGAGCTGTCTCTTATACACATCTCCGAGCCCACGAGACTAGGCATGATCTCG
>CAJXPP010000171.1 GCA_913058195.1 uncultured Gammaproteobacteria bacterium
AGATCGTCGGCAGCGTCAGATGTGTATAAGAGACAGGTTATCACAATCTAAAACAAAGTGACCTAAGTTAGAGTTAGCTAAATCATATAAAGGTAATTTAGAGTATTCAGGGCTATTATCGTCAGCACCGAAAAACTGAAAAGGTATTTCGTTTAACGTTGAACCATTAGCAACTGGAATTACATCACTAAGCATCTCATCCTTATCATTCCATAACTGATTATGATAAACGCCGTTGACAATAATTAACCTGCGAGTGAATGCTTTATCCTCCCACTTCATAGGGTCTTTTTCATTCTGTACGCTTTTAACTTCTAATAATCTAATCTCATCAATAGCGCATGAATTACCAGAAGATCGAAAGTATATAATATTGTCAGCGTTGTATTGAATCCATTTGGGAAGAAATTCACCACTCTCATTCTGTGCGCGTGTTAACTGGATTCGATTGTCATTATCATCAGTTGGAGCTGCTGGCATATCAACTAATATTCCGTAACGAGCATCAGCGATAACAGCCGCAGTAGTTTTTTGAGCCACTTCACGCAATCCACAACCTGTGCCATCTGCATTATCTTCTAGGTATTCAAGCTTAGCCTGAATTTCTTGCTCAGGTTCTTTAGACCAAATCATACCGCCAAGCGTTTCATAAGTTCGACCAGTAGCAGGAAACCAACGACCACGCGACCAATAGGACGAAATACGAAGAGAGTTTTGCTGATTGCATCGGTTAGCTTGTGCTTGAGCTTCTGGAGTCATGCCGCTATAGCTTGGAAAGGTTTTATATTGAGGCCCCGGCAAGCAAGTGATTATCTTTAATACCTCATACTTACCCGCAATAGCCGCTCGCGTTTGTTCACGCAATTCAAATTGCTCAATGTAGTTCGAGTCTTTTTCGTTTAATGCCATCGTCACAGCCTTATTTAATTTTCTTTATTATACATCATTTAGCAAAACAACATAACTAGTCAATATTTAACCTTCCACCTCTGCGCTTGGCGTGGTATTTCTCAGTAGCATATCTAAGGCTATCAATAAAATGGTTGAAATCATCAACTGGTTTATTGGTAGTCTTATTTGTTTTTTTATCTATAGCCCATGAGTAATTATTAAACTCTGTCATAAACTCTACTAAATGGGCGTTTAATATAATTTCATAGTCAGATAAAAAATCTATGCCTGAGTTAATCGAATCCTTACCTTTTTGTGCGCCTTGTATTCTAACGCCTTTAGCTTTTATAGCATCAATAGACTTAGGCTCTGAACTGTCAGCCGTTGTCATATGCCTGTGTAGCTCAAGGTCTTTTATCTTTGATGATATTGCGTTGTTAGACAATCCTTTTTCATAGAACCCATCGTTTATAAATATCTTCTTATTCTTAACGTCGATAAATGTTTGATTGAATGCACTAGGGTCATTTGTATAACCGAAATCTAAACCTTGTACGCTGTCTAGCCCGGTTAATTCATCTTGTCTAATCAACCTCTGCTCAACGTTATTAAATATTAATCCTTCAGCAGTCCCCCAATTGCCCAAAGCATAAATATTATAATATCGCGGGTTCGACTTCTTTTTGTTATCCATTACCATTTTATATTCATCATCAATAAACGCATTATCTAAGTAAGTTGTTTTTAATGTGAACACACCCTGAATTGGGTCGTCAAAGAATATTCTTTTAATCCAGTGCTGTTCGCTGATAGGGTTAAGGGTAAGTATTATTTGCTTTACACAGCCAAACTCGCCACGTAAACGTAAATCTAATTGCTCAAAATCTTCCTGTAATAACTCTGTCGCCTCTTCTACCCATATAGAAGTAACACCTTCAATAGACTTTAGCTTTTCAACGTCATCCAGACCACTAAACATAAACTGAGCGCCATTCTCTTTCCATATCATTGTACGGTCGGTTTGGTTCATGTGGAATTGTGAGGTTAATCCCCATATAGATATAATATTCTTCATCAGTGTCCATACTGACTTTTTAATCGTTCTGTCTACTTTGCGGATAATAAGAAAGTTATGCTTTACGTGTGACTCGTTAAGCATTCTATATAAAAGCTTTCTTGCTATTATGTGAGATTTACCAGAGCCAGCCCCGCCCCACACTATCTGATAGCGAGACTTATTCTTAAATACTGGAATAAAAGCAGGGGATTTGCTCTTTACGTGCTTTTGAAACTTCTGAAGGTCTACCACTGCTCATCGTCTGCTTTTATTATCTTGTGAGTGCTTTCTGTGACCTGTACGTCTAGCCCGACCAATTTAGCCTTACTCATGGTTGCTGATACTGCCGCAGAGCTTTGTGGCGTGTCTGCCGTGATTGCACACTGCCTTGCTGTTTCAAGCTCCTCTAATAGACTCTTAATGGTTATACCGTGAGCTTTTACAGTGTTTTCTTGTAGCTGTTCAAACCTAGCCAACACCTCACCTTTTTTAGAGAGTGCGCTTGCTTTATTATGAACAGTTTCGTCTTTCCATTTAAGGCTATTAAGGTGTGATTTGCGGTAGGCTTCTGATTTATTACCTGTCTCTAGCCATACTTGACAGAATTGTTCGTGCTTACTATTTTCTAATGCCATCTCAACCCCCAAGGTTTTAATGTTATCTCTCAGAGATAAGCGGCTTTTACACCGCTATTGTATTATACGTTAGTTGTAACAGTGCCTGCACCTGCTGCTGCTACAGTATAATTAAACCCTAGCTTGGTGTCTGCTGCTGTAACTCCGCTATCCACAGTCATATCAACAACCTTGTAGATATCTTTGTTTGCGCTGGTGTCGTTGTAGCACACCCATGTCTTAGCTGTTACCGGGTTTGATGGGTCTGCAGCATAAGCGAAATCATCAAAATCAAGCTTTGATACATTGGCGGCTCTCGACCATGCGCTATTAGCTAATGTACTATCTTGAACGTAAGCGCCTGCACTTGGAACCTTTGTTAATGTTGCTATACCAATATTAACCGCGTCAGCGTCGATAGATGCAAATGTGTTGGTTACTAATACCCACTTAAAAACATTAGTGTTGTTATTGTAGGTTCCTAACCCTGATTGGTGGTCGTATTCGCTCATTTTCTTAAAATCGTTTAAAGCCATTATTATTCCTTAAAAGTTACTATGTATTGGTTTGGTGCAAAGCCTGCTGTTACTGTTCCGATTACCTGTACTTGCCCGAACGACATACTGCTTCGTGCTGCTGTGCTTGTAGAGTTTGCTGTTGTTGGTGATAAATTAAATGCACCTGTGTATGTTATTGATGGAGTGTACCCTAAACTTGAGCTATTCCCTGTGCCTACGCTTAACGATAATGCAGACGAATAAACAATACTAGGACTCAAGGCAAGACTATTGCTATTCGCAACTGATGGGCTAAGTGAAAGCGGATCACCAGCCCATGTGTTTATCGATTGCCATACATTTACACTCATACGGTTACGCCTTCGAGAAATGCTCCGTCAGTGCTTGGGTTGGTTGCATCATCAACGTACCCTTTAACCGTGGTTCCTGCTGATACAGGTAGCACTAACGATAACGCACCAGAAGTATATGTTGCTGAGCCTCTGTAAACTTCAACCCCGTTAGCAGAAAATACTGTGTCTAGGCTACCTGCTGGGATGCCTGTTATAGAAAGGTTAATTATTGAGCTTGCGGTTAAACCTGCCTGTTGTGCTGTGTATCTAATATCTGCAGCTTGCATTAATGCATCATCTTGCTTTAAATGTACCGCGTCATTACCTGGGGCTGTTGCTATTTCAATATCAGTAACTGATAAGTCACCGCCAGCTTTTGCAAATGTGTTAGCAGCGATTACTGCATCATAAGCGGCAAACACTGTAGCGACATTACTTGCTGGTTGTTTCATTGGGAATTTACATATATAACTATCAACACCAAAATCTGAATTTATATCAGAACATAACTGGGTTAGCTGTGTTTCCATGCTTGCTTGAGATATCCCGTTCTGTGCGTCATTCTCGCCACCTATAGTGGTAAACAAGCCCAGCCCGCCAACCTTAGTAACAAATGGCGCTATCTTGTCGTAATTAGCCCCGCCTTTCTGCCACTCTGAAATCAAAGAGCCGCCCTTTGCGATATTGTATAGACAGATTATTGTTCCATCATCAGCATAGCGCTTAGCAATTCTAGCCCATGTTGAGCCACCAGCGCCACCAAAACCGGCAACCGTTGCAACTGGGTCTGTTAATGTCACGATATCAGTACCGTTATACATTAGCGGCGTAGGAGAGCTTGCACCTTTATTTACTGGTTGTGCATTTATTCCGTAACCTTGTTCGTTTGATTGCCAACCTGCAACAATGGATAGCCCGACAGTTAGCGCTATAACTCCGCTTACCGTGTTAGAGCCAATACCGCGAACCTGTAGAAATTGCTTGTTTTTTACCGTAACTACGCCTGTGTATGTTGCTGTAGGTGAGGCATCTAATACAGTCCAATCGCCATAATCCAATCTATACTCGACAGAAGTTGCTGTTGCTCCGATATTAGAGCCAGAGATAGTTATTGATTTTTGGTTTTGTGTGTTATCTCTATTGAAAAAATCACCATCACTCACTGATGTTATAGTAATTGAATCTGCGCCTGCCCCGTCGTAGTCTCCAGTAGTAAAGCCATTTAATGTACCATCAAAGCCACCTGTAGTCTCTGGCAAGTTAGCGGTTCCGATCGGCTGGTTAAAGTTATAATTTCTTTCAACACCTTGATCATCTGTTAGCGTCCATATACCAATAAACGCACCGCTAAACGGAGATGATGCAGCTGCACCAAAGCCGGAAAATAAATCCCAGGGAACATTGGTGCCGCCAAAGCCTAGGGTTGGCGACTGACTGTTAGCTGTAAATGTTACTATTGATCCTGTTCTTGATATCGTAAAAGGGTATTCTGTGTCTGCAGTTAATCCAGTTATTGATATGATCGACGATATCTTTAACTTAACTGTGTTGCCAGCATCTATGTAAAATATATTGTTTGAGCCAGCAGTGTCGCCCATAATCGCTTGAAACGAAAACGATGATGGTGTCTTAAATGTGCCGACAATAGAAAAATCGCCAGTTCCCGTATCCCATTGCGCAAAACTTATATTACC
>CAJXPP010000172.1 GCA_913058195.1 uncultured Gammaproteobacteria bacterium
GATCGTCGGCAGCGTCAGATGTGTATAAGAGACAGGCTGTTATCAAGTCTATTACAACCGGGCCTTGTGATGATGAGCACAGCGCGTATTGTTGATGTAATAAGCTCTCAACGTTCCCAAACAGTGAGTTTTCAGCAGTATTGTTGTCAATAGAATGGGTCGACTTGCTATTGTGATATTCCGCAGCGTTTTCTTCTAGAAAATGCCGTGGGGATTGTGACTGTACTATTTTATCTAATGTTTCTTCTTGGTCTAATGACAGCGATAAGGCTTCCTCTAACGCGGTGGTAATCAGACCATGAATTAGACGTGCATCGCGGAAACGCACTTCATGTTTTGTGGGGTGTACATTTATATCGACACGATCTAGAGGTATTGTTAGGTAGAGTACATACGCAGCTTGGCGCCCTGCGGGGATAAGATCGCCGTAAGCTTGTCGAATAGCATGGTTTATCACGCGGTCACGGATTACTCGGCCATTGATGAAAAAATGCTGAACATCTGTTTGAGGGCGATGTGCTTCTGCTTTAGCCAGCCAACCAGTTAAAGCAATATCATTATAGTCTTGTTGTAAAAATACACAGTTTGCAACAAAATTCTTGCCACATATTTTGGCGAGACGTTGTTTTTTCTGGGCTTCTGTTTTGGCAATTGGTAGCTTTAGTTGCTGATTGTCAGAGAGCTTACAGTGGAAGCCAACGTCATATTGACTAAGTGCTAAGCGCTGTAGTGTGGTGAGAATATGATGTTGTTCTGTTTTATTACTGCGTAAAAAATGACGTCTTGCTGGCAGGTTAAAAAATAACTCCCGTACTTCAATCGTTGTGCCTTGAGGGTGCGAAGCAGGAGTCACGACATTATCATCACCTTTTATCAACCATGCAGTGCTCTGTTCTTGTCTGAGCGATGTAATGGTTAATTGAGAAATTGAGGTGATACTTGGTAAAGCCTCACCACGAAACCCTAAACTGGCGATATGACTTAATTGTTCACTTGTATGTAATTTGCTGGTGGCGTGTCTGCTGAGCGCTAAGGGGAGATCATCAGGATGAATACCAAAACCATTATCACGAACACGAATTAACTGGCTGCCAGCACCCTCAATATCAATGGTGATTTCTGTGGCCCCAGCATCAAGGCTATTCTCAACCAGTTCCTTGACGACGGAAGCAGGACGCTCGATAACCTCGCCTGCCGCAATTTGATTCGCTAGGTGTATGGGGAGCTGACTTATGCGGTTGCTGGAAGACATACGTTTATTTTACCAGCAGTAGAAAAGTTTAGGGGATGAGTAATATTTCGCCAACTCTCAGTTTGGTAGAGGATAACTTATTGTTGGATCTGAGTAGAGCTATGGACACTCGGTAACGTTGAGCGATAGTACTGAGTGTATCGCCTCGGCTTACAATGTGTTGCTGTGGCATAGAACTGTTTGGTAGTGGATTGCGTTGAAAGTAGCTTCGTATCCCTGACATCATTGCGCGTGCAAGCTTATTTTGATGACTAGGACTTTTGAGTTTCCGTTCTTCATCAGGGTTAGAAATAAAGGCTGTTTCAACTAATAACGATGGAATATCAGGTGATTTAAGCACTACAAAGGCAGCAGATTCGACATGCTTTTTATGCACATTACCAACACGTTTTAAACCTGCTAATACTGTGTTGGCTACTTCTAAACTACCCTCTAAGCTAGCGGTTTGAGACAGGTCCAGTAATACCGATGCTAATAAGTCATCTTTATCTTCTAAGCTAATTCCGCCAGCAAGATCGGCTGCATTCTCTTTATCAGCTAATAATTGTGCTGCCTCACTACTGGCACCGCGTTCAGATAAAACAAACACTGATGCACCTTTCGCTTTGGTATTTTTAAAGGCATCAGCATGAATTGAAATAAACATATCAGCATTATTATTTCGAGCACGTTTGATGCGATGACGAAGTGGAATAAAGACATCACGATCTCGGGTCAAATAAGATCGCATACCAGGTTCTTTATCGATCAATTTGGCTAGGCGTTTCGCGATGGCAAGAACAACATCTTTTTCTTTTGTCTTATGCTTTCCTAAAGCCCCAGAGTCTTGCCCGCCATGACCAGGATCAATGGCAACAATGATGTCACGTTTTTTCATCGTCTTGATTGATTTAGTGATAGTTAAGGTTGGCTTAACGGCTTTGCTAATTGTTTGATCAGGTTTAGGCGCTACTTTAGTGGTGGTAGCTTTAGCTACAGGCTTTGTAGTATCTGGATTGCCTATTGTTTTTGAAACTTGAGATGAAGGAGAACCCTTGGAATGTAGATCAATAACTAAACGGTAAGGATGACCATGGTCAGGTTTTAAGGTTTGGCTTTTATATTGCTGTGGGTGTTTTAGGTCAATTACAACACGGAGCGAGATTTCCTGCCGAGATGCATGGCGAATAGCTTGAATAGGTGTATTAGCTAGATCGGGAATGAGCAGCTTGCTAGGACGTTTTGTATTTTTTAGATCGATTACAAGACGATAAGGGCTTTCCAGAGTAAAGATTTTATATTTCACTTCATCTTTAAAGTCAAATACAAGGCGAGTGTCTGCCCCAGACTGTGAAAGGCGAAGCCCTTCAAGGCTATTTGACAATGCAGCAAAACTTGAAATAAGCAAAAGTAAGCCCAGTAATGAACGGAGCATAGTTGGTTTCCTAAATGCGGAGTGAGTGTATTGTGTGATTGTCACTGCTAAAAATCAAGTCTACTACCCAGAGTCAACGACAATTGTCTCTAACTGTTCGTATACGATTTTTGCTTGAGCAGAGACAGCCTCTATCTTTACATGACGAGATTGCTTGTGATAACTGAGAGTGATAATGAGATCAGGTTTCGGTAAGTAGTCACCACCTTGACTTGCCCATTCAATAATACACAGAGATTTGTTGCTAAGATAGTCATCAAGGCCTAGATAATCGAGCTCTTCAGGATCTATCAAACGATAAAGATCAAAATGAAATACAGGCCGTGTTGCTAAAGAGTAATGCTCAACAAGTGTATAAGTTGGGCTTTTTACATTACCTTTATGGCCAAGGGCCCGTAATAGGCCTCGAGTTAAAGTTGTCTTTCCTGCTCCTAACTCACCTTCCAAATGGATAGTGAACTGCGTTTGCGGGCAGCATTGAGCAATTTGTTTGCCTAAATCAAGAGTGGCAGCTTCATCTAGCAGATATGCAAGCATCGCTTTTAATAAATTAAGTTCGCTAAGTGTCTTAGATGAGGAATGAGGTCCATGGCTAACATGCCTCGTTCACCATCCTGTTCTGCCGCTTTATCACCAGCCATACCGTGTAAAGTAACACCTACACAGGCTGCATCCATCAATGGGAACCCTTGTGCTAATAAGCCACCAATAACCCCAGCAAGTACATCACCCATACCGCCACTACCCATGCCTGGATTACCCCATGTGGATAGGCGCGTAGGCTCAGTACCGTCGTAAATTAGAGTTCCCGATCCTTTCAACACAGCAACACCACCATAGCGATTTTGTAGTTCTTGTACCGCTTTGAAGCGATCTGCCTGAATTTCGTCTGAAGTACAACCTAAAAGACGCGCAGCTTCACCAGGATGAGGCGTTAAAACCCAGTTATCATAACGACGCGGGTTTTGGCTCAACAGGTTTAATGCATCAGCATCAACAACCATCGGTAAGTTACTATCAATGGCCTGTTGGAAAAGAGCTTTGCCCCAAGAGCCTTGACCTAATCCAGGCCCAACAGTCAGTGAATTTGCTCTTTCTATTAGAGGAGCAAGATCTTCAGGGGCTTCGACGCCGTAGCACATTAAACAAGGACGAGCTTGATTTAGAATCGGGCTGTGGACTTCTCGCGTACCAATACTAACTAGCCCTGCACCTACTCGCCCACCTGCTTCGGCCGCTACACGCGCAGCGCCCGGCATTCCATGATCACCACCAATGATAAGTAAATGTCCGTATAAGCCTTTATGGCCGGTACGCTCTCTAGGTGCGAGTAAATCGCCATCATTTTCTAAACTAACACGACGGGCAATCGGTGAGAATTGTTTGTATAGCGCAGAAGGAATCTGTAGGGAATCAAAGCAAACAGTGCCGCTAAAATTAGGCCCTTCACCTATAAATAAACCTTTATTTAAGCCAATAAAGCTTAAACAAATAGTCGCTTTAACTGCGATATCCATGGCAGAACCTGTGTCTGCTTGTAAGCCAGAAGGAATGTCTAATGATAAGACTGGTGCACGTTTATTATTATTAATTGCTTCGATTGCTGCTAGGTAAGTCCCTTCGATAGGGCGGTTTAGACCTGTACCTAATAAGGCATCAACCATAATATCGGTAGAAGGGAGTGAATCTTCAAATTGTTGAATTTCAGTTCCCGTGGCTAATAATGCTGCGCGAGCAGCAGCCGTCTCATTGCTCATTTCATCATTGCCAACTTGATAAATGACAACGCGATAATTTAATTCTATAGCTTGTCTTGCCAACTCAAAACCGTCACCACCATTATTACCTGTGCCACAGACAATAAGAAGTCGTTCTGCTTGTGGCCAATGATTCTTTATTGACGCGAGCGCAGCTGAGCCTGCTCGGGACATTAGCTTAGCGGTGGAGACATTATGCTGTTCAGTAACGAGCAGATCTAATTCACGTGTTTGTTTTGCAGTGTAGAGATCATGTGGCAAATTAAGCATTTTTTTTCCAACGAAAATTATTACTGGACGCCTATAATAGCGTGCATGAGTCAAATAAATACAGTGCTAGAAATGAATAGTTTGCATGATAAAATGCAAACGTGGTCACAAACTCTTGGTTTTCAACAACTTGGAGTTAGTGATGTTGATTTATCAAAAACAGAAGCACGCTTTTCTTCATGGATAAAAGCTGGGTTTCACGGTGAAATGGATTATATGTCTCGTCATGGTTCTTTACGAACTCGACCCGCGGAGCTGCTAGAGGGCACAATACGGGTGATTACTGTTCGAATGGATTATTGGCCTGAATCAGCTGCAGAACCCTGGTCAGTAATTAATGATGATCAAAAAGGCTTCATTTCACGTTATGCTTTAG
>CAJXPP010000173.1 GCA_913058195.1 uncultured Gammaproteobacteria bacterium
GTATAAGAGACAGGCTACTCCACTGCCCATCTGACAATTTGAGGATTAAATGCTGGGTGTTAAGTTGATTGTCTTTATCAAGCATAGGCAATTCAAGTTTAGTAAGCTGTTGCTGCTCAGAAAATAGACGGTTATCAATAAAGCTAGAGGCCGAAGAGTTAAGTAATGGGGCTAAGGTATCATTGATAAGGTAAATTATTTCATCATGTCTAATATAACGGTGGCTACTTAAGCTTTCTATGGCTCCAAGCTCAAAATGTTGCTGATTAAGTTGGAGAGATAAGTTTACGGGGTTTAGGCCAAACTGTTGCAAATCTACGTCATTTTTGGGTTTAAATTGACTGTATATTTGTGCTGACAACAGATTCAATATTAAATTGACTCGAACATCATTTGCTTGTGCTTTGATGGGCTTTATTATTTGCCAATGTGAACCGTTTTTAATAATCGCTATAGAGTCGCGGTGTTGCCTATTGATAACTATAGTTGATACATCAGAAACCTTTAGCTGAGATAGTGTTTGATTTCTAACCGTATCGACTTCAGCTTCATGATTAATTAAATAATAGAGTCCAACAATGGCAATCACTAAGAGTAGGTTTATTAAATAACGACTTCTCATTGCTAGCGACGTTTCCGCCAAATAATATACCCAGTAATGAAGAGCACTAGAGGTATAACGATCAAAAAGCCAAATGCAATGATGATGGATTGAGTTTTAGATAAATTAAATTGATTATCTAAGGTTGTTTTTGTAGGAATATTAATAAGTGCATCATCACCTGCAAGCCAGTTAATAATAGCTAGTCCAAGGTCGAGATTAGCACCATTACCAATATAAGTATTTGAGACAAAATCGCTATCACCAATTATTGCAATACGTTGTAGTTCATCATTATCTGCAAGCTTACGACTTAATAAATAAGCGATACTGAGTGGGCCAGCCGTATCTGAGCCTTGCTCAAAGTGAAACTCTTGCTCTGGCTCTTCATCAATTAGTTCAGCTCTTGACCATGTATTTACTTGCGTTTGTAGTAGTGAAGTAGCCTGCCAAATACCTTCGGTTTCAATACTTTCAAGTGCAACGGCTTGAGGGAAAAGAGTCACGCTTTTAACTGCTTCGCCGACAGGGTGTTTTGCGTAATCATTGACTAAAGTAAAACGTGGATCTGAAATACCTAATAATTCAGCATTAGGGTCAAGCACAGTGCCATCAATAAATTCAATATTAAGTTTTTCTGCTAGCGGCCTAAGGTAGTGGTGTGTATTAGGATCTGCCAACCACACTAAATTGCCACCTGCATCAATATAATTGTTAATAATATTGATTTCACCTTCTAACCAAGCTCGATCTGGACTGGCAATCACAACGGCAGCGGCATTCATTGGAATTTCACTGTGTTCAATTAAATTTAAGCCCTGAAACTTAAAGCCTTTTAGCTTCAGTTGTTCACCCCAAATACTTAAATTATAGTTTTCTTGGCTGAGCGGTGTACGCTCTCCATGCCCTTCAATAAATACCAGCCACTGTTCTTTTTGGCGAGAAACACTAATTAAGGCATTCGTTAATGATTGTTCTGATAAGTCATAGACATGTACTTGCTGTTTACCATGAGAAACCACCATCTCCGCTTGTTGTTGAATATTAAATTCTCGAACTAAGTTAGGAGAGAACTCTGGGTTTATATAATTCACTACCAACTTATCTGAGTATATTTGATAGCGAGAAAGTAAACTCTCCAATGCGGAACGATATTGATCAGAGGGGCTTATAAACGCGTTAATAATGATTACACTATCTGATTGCTGTAAAAAGTCAGTCGTTGTGTCTGATAGTGTATGTCTGTTATTAGCGGTCCAATCAGAACTGACATTTGTTTTTAGTGATAATTGGGCAAGCAAAATAATAGTAAGGATTAACAGTATATAAAACAGACTATTTTGGATGGAAAGTTGTCGATGCGTTTTTTTGTTAATGTTCATATTAATTGAGACGCTCAGAATCTAAACGACGCACAGTCAGAATGATAAATGTAATGCTAACGATGAGGTAATAACTGATGTCACTGCTATGAACTTCACCTTGTAAGAACGGTTGGTAATGACGCAATAAAGATAACCAGCTGAATAAACCAGAAGATTCACCGACAGTTTGTGAATTACCTGCCCAATCAATAATCCATAATAAAAATAAGCTGGAAAAGGTCGTCATAGCAGCAATAGTTGGCTGTTTTGTCAGTGATGAAAGGTATAGGCCAATAGCGGTAAAACTAGCAAGTAAAAGGGTTAAGCCAACAAAACCTGAAGCTAAAAGACTAAAATCAATATGACTGCCAATACTTAATGAAACAGGCATTAAGATAATGAGTAGCAGTAATATCATTAAAAAGCCGAAAGTCCCTAAAAACTTACCTAATACAATTTCGTAGATGGATAAGGGGGCAGAAAGCAATAAAGGTAAGCTCTCATTACGTCGTTCTTCGGCAATTAATCGCATAGTGACAAGTGGTGTAATTAGTAATAGTAATATCGCAGCATTATTGAGTAAGGGCATAGCTATCAACTCTGTTACGCCAGGAGCGCCTGGAATAGTGGAGATTTTAGCTTGGATCTGAACATAGTAGTCAATATGGCTTAGAAATAAGTAAGCAAGAATAAGCTGTGTTAAGGCAAGAATGATCCATGCTAATGGAGATAGAAAAAGACGGTAGAGCTCATTTTTAGCAAGGGTAAACATCAGACCGCTTGCTCTTCTTGAATAATCTTCATAAATACATCCTCTAAGGAATGCTGCTCAGGTGTAAGCTGTTTTAATTGCCATTGTTGTGTCACTGCGTTGCTAATCAGCATATCAGTTGGGTTTTTTTCAGGCTGATAATGTAAGCGAAACTGATTGTTAGCAAGCACATCAACTTGAGTGATGCCAGTAAGAGAATTTAATTCATTGTGATCTGGGGGAGAGCCAAGCTCTATTAATAAACTTGATGATTGCATCTGTTGGCTTAAACCTGCAATTGTATCGCTAAGAATCAATTGCCCTTGATTAATTATTTGTACACGATCACAAAGCATTTGAACTTCTGGCAAGATATGAGTTGATAAAATCACACTATGCTCATTGGCAACATCTCGAATTAGATGGCGAATTTCTCTTATCTGAATGGGATCTAGCCCTGATGTAGGTTCATCCATAATAACAACCGCTGGGTTATGGATGATTGCTTGGGCAATACCTACACGCTGTTGATAACCTTTAGATAAATTAGCAATGAGCCGTTTGATTACATTAGTTAGGCCACAACGTTCAATAACGGAATCAACAGCAGATTTAACCTTGGAGGATTGAATTTTGTTTATATGAGCGCTGAATGTAAGAAACTCTTTAACGGTGAGTTCTTTATAAAGCGGTGGTTGTTCGGGTAAATAGCCAATATGTGCTTTAGCTTGTTTAGGCTGGGTGAGAAGGTCATAGCCATTAATGGTGATTTCACCTTCGCTGGGTGCTAAATTACCACTGAGCATTTTCATGGTAGTGCTTTTTCCAGCACCATTAGGGCCTAAAAAGCCAAGTACCTCACCTTTATTAATTGCAAAGCTGACACGATTAACTGCTTTTTGTGAGCCGTAATGTCGAGATAACTCGCGAGTGGAAAGTAATGGGCTAGACATGATATTCAAATATTTTTTTCAGTTAAACCAACCCATTCAAGTGCAGCTAAATAGGCTCTATTGAGTTCAGAAATTGAGGTGTTAGGTGGAATATCTTCAAAATCATCCTGCTCGTAATTAACGATAAACAGTAATAGTTTCCCCAGCGGGGTATCCGTTTTTAATAATAAAGCATTTCTAAGGTCATTACCTAATGGCAATGAGTCAAGTATCTTTGTCATGGGTTGTTTTAATATTGCATCTAGAAGTGAAAATAAACCTGCTATAAAAGCAGTGTCCTTATCACAATTAAATGAATGCGCTAATTCAGAGCCCATCTTGGCTCTTATTAAAGCCGTAGTCATTAGTGCATTTGATTTTGGTTCTAGAGTAGAAAATGCAATCACAGTGGCCCATGACTTGATCGATTTTAAGCCTAGAAATACTAAGCCTTGGTGAATAGTGTCTATTTGTCGAGGTAGTGCTATGGCAGCAGAATTGAGTAGGCGGAGCAGTTTAAAGCTCAGAGATACATCCTGCTTAATCAGCAGCTCTAGCTCATCGATAGTAACGTTAGAGTTTTGTAAGCTATTTAGTATACGTAGTACGGCAAGGTTATTATCCGGGAGTGCCTTGCCATCAATTAAAGTTGGATGGCAGAAAAAATAGCCTTGATAATATTGAAACCCCAGTGTTTTACAAAGCTCATATTGCTCATCGGTCTCTACTTTTTCGGCAAGTAGCTCTACATCGTGATTCTGGAGCAATGCTACATGCTCGATTAACTCAGATTCTGTTAAGGCTAAAATATCAATTTTTATAATTGAGGCTACTTCAATTAATGGTTTTAATTCTTCACGATAAATAAAATCATCTAATGCGATGGTAAAACCTTGCTGTTTAAGCTCGTTAATACCATTAATGACATCATCACTTACTTCGATATCTTCTAATACTTCTAATACAATCTTGTCAGGTCTAAAGGGAAGGGGGATTTCTCCAGTGATGAAAGAGCGTGTTAAGTTGATGAAAGCACATTTATTTCCAATGACTTTCTCAATACCAAACTCCATAAAAGCATTATTGATAACTTGTGTTGTTGCATTGTCTCCATTGAATTCATTAACACCTGACTCATTAACCATAGAAGAACGGAATAGAAGTTCATATGCATAAACTGCTAGATTCTTATCGAATATAGGTTGTCTGGCAATTAATATGGAGTCGGAGATACTTTCTGACATTTAGATGTCCTTTACACGAGTTTAGAT
This sequence comes from uncultured Gammaproteobacteria bacterium, assembly GCA_913058195.1. Classification (GTDB taxonomy): domain Bacteria; phylum Pseudomonadota; class Gammaproteobacteria; order Nitrosococcales; family Methylophagaceae. Next base: position 4,920 of record CAJXPP010000173.1, read on the forward strand.
TGTTATTTAGTAAGTTATAGGACTTAACCTTTATCAGGCTGAATCTTATCATAGATAATGATTGCAGCTAACTATAAGAGCTGTCTCTTATACACATCTCCGAGCCCACGAGACTAGGCATGATC
>CAJXPP010000174.1 GCA_913058195.1 uncultured Gammaproteobacteria bacterium
GAGTAGATCGTCGGCAGCGTCAGATGTGTATAAGAGACAGATTATGATTATTGGGGCAAACCCAACCGTTAATCATCCTGTTGGTGCGACATGGATGAAAAATGCCATGCGTAACGGAACCAAACTGATTTTGATGGATCCGAGATCGACAGACCTATCACGTCAGGCAACGCATCATGTCGCCTTTAAACCGGGTAGTGATGTACCGATGTTGAATGCAATTATGCACGTCATTATCGAAGAAAATTTAATCGATCCTACGTTTATTGCTGAACGTACGGAAGGTTTTGATGCGATGAAAACGCATTTGAAATCTTATACACCTGAATTAATGGAACCAATCTGTGGTGTTCCTGCAGACACTTTACGACAAGTTGCTCGTTTATACGCAACCTCTCAAGGTTCTATCATTCTTTGGGGTATGGGCGTGTCGCAACATGTTCATGGCACAGACAACGCACGTTGCTTGATTTCATTGGCATTAATGACTGGACAAATTGGTCGGCCAGGAACAGGTTTACATCCATTACGTGGTCAAAATAATGTACAGGGTGCATCCGATATGGGATTGATCCCAATGGTTTTTCCTGATTATCAGCCCGTTGACGATGAGAAGGCTCATGCCTATTTTGAAGCGTTATGGGGCTGTGAATTAGATCCTATACCAGGTTTGACCGTTGTTGAAATTATGCACGCTATTCACGATAAGACCTTAACTGGTCTATATGTTCAGGGTGAAAATCCTGCTATGTCAGATCCTGATGCAAATCATGCTCGTCGTTCATTAGCCGAACTTGAGCATTTAGTGGTGCAAGATATCTTCTTGACCGAAACTGCCTATTTAGCCGATGTTATATTACCTGCATCAGCGTATTCTGAGAAAACGGCGACGTTTACCAATACAGATAGATTAGTTCAATTAGGCCGACAAGCTGTGCCACCACCAGGTGATGCAAAACAAGATTTATGGATCATTCAAGAAATGGCAAAACGTCTTGGTCTTGATTGGAATTATGAAGATTCTGCCGAAGTGTTTGAAGAAGTACGTAAAGCAGTGCCTACTATGGCGGGTATGACGTGGGAAAGGCTTGAAAAGGAAGGTTCAATTGTTTATCCATGCTTAAAAGAAGGTGATCCAGGTGAAGATATTATTTTCACTGAGACATTTGAAAGTGCTAATGGACTAGGTAAATTTGTACCTGCTGATATTGTACCGCCAGCTGAGCGTCCTGATGAAGAGTACCCATTTGTACTTATTACAGGTCGAATGCTTGAACATTGGCACACAGGCTCAATGACACGTCGTTCTAATGTATTAGATGCTATAGAGCCAGAAGCAGTGGCTACGATTAACCCGATTAGCTTAGATGAAATGGGTGTAATGCCTGGAGATATGATTACCTTATCAACTCGTCGAGGTGAAATTTCAATGATTGCTCGAGCTGATGAATCAGTGCCAACTGGTGCTGTATTTATGGCATTCTGTTATTACGAAGCAGCAGTTAATAAACTGTCAAATGCAGCGCTAGATCCCGATGCTAAAATACCTGAATTTAAATATTGTGCCGTTAAAGTCACACCAGGTGGCGAACCTATGAAGTTCCATAGCTATGGTGGTGGGCAGTCTGACAACAAGCTAATCTAAGTTAAGGTGATCTGGTTAAGCATGGTTTAACACATGACTTAACCAGATATTTGAATCTGTTTTATGTGTGGGTATCTGTCTGATTCAGATCGGAGAGCATAGACAATGCAGTTAAATTCACTAACTAAACACCATGCCAATATAGAGGTGGCACAAAATAGTGATGGCACTGTTACGCTGACGAGCGTCGGTGACTGGACTGAAGATTCAATCCATAGTGACATTAGGCCGTTAGATAACATCGTCGCCGAATTGCATAATACTAATGTGTTATGGGATATGTCAGCTGTTAGTGAAGTTGATTCAGCAGGAGTGATGCTGTTCATAAATTACCATGATCAATTATTAACTAATAATTGTGCGGTAAGCTTGATAGGAATAACAGATAAGCATAAGCGGCTGAATACTATATTACGCCGCCATAATGTTTCCAAGACTACTGAAAAAAACACGCCACAACCACAATACTTTACATCGCTATTTCAGTCGGTAGGTAAGGCGACAGTAAGTTTTATTACTGAAATTATTCTATTTTTATCCTTTTTGGGTGAAAGTACGCTGGTATTTCTACGATCACTAATTCATCCATCCTCAATTCGTTATGGTGCGATTGTCAACAATATTGGCAAGGCCGGTGTGCAAGCTCTGCCGATTATCGCCCTAACGAGTTTTTTAATCGGTGTCGTTATTACCTATCAGGGTGCCGTTCAGCTGGAAAAATTTGGTGCGAACATCTTTATTGTTGAGATGATTAGTATCTCTGTGACTAGAGAATTAGCACCACTGATTACGGCGATAGTTGTGGCCGGGCGAACAGGCTCATCCTACACTGCACAATTGGGCGTAATGAAAATTACTGAAGAGATCGATGCTATGCGTACAATGGGGTTTGACCCGCATCATTTTTTAGTAATTCCTCGAGTACTGGCATTAATGATTGCCTTGCCTTTATTGGTATTCTTTGCCGATATTATTGGCATTGCTGCAGGGATGCTTATTTCTAAACTTCATCTACAATTATCTTTCTCTGAATTTATACATCGTTTGCAAAATGTACTGGAGGTTAAGCATGTGTGGATCGGTCTTATCAAAGCACCTTTCTTTGCTGCTCTGATTGCAACCGTGAGTTGTTTCCGTGGTTTTCAGGTAGAACTAAATACCGAGAGTATCGGACGATATACCACCACTAGTGTCGTGAATTCTATTTTTCTTGTTATTGCTTGTGATGCAATATTTTCGGTGGTGTTAACGGAGTTAGGTATTTGAATAACGCCGTTATCACTGTGGAAAATGTAGTGACACAATTTGATGAAAACCTCGTGCACGATGGGGTGAGTTTACATATTAATCAAGGAGAAATTTACGGCCTATTAGGGGGAAGTGGGTCGGGAAAATCGACATTGCTAAGAGAAATGATTATGTTACTGCAGCCTGATAAGGGTGATATCACTGTTCTCGATGTAGATGTTGTGCATAGTTCAACAGCAGAAAAAGCGTGGCTTCGTCAACAATGGGGAGTATTGTTTCAAAAAGGCGCTTTATTTTCATCATTAACCGTTGCAGAAAATATTGCTATTAGTTTAAAAGAATATACTGATATGCCCATATCGCTTATTAATGATCTTGTTAGTATGAAAATTGATATGGTTGGTCTACCTGCTTATGTAGCTAAACTCTATCCAGCTGAATTAAGTGGTGGTATGGTTAAACGTGCCTCCTTAGCTCGAGCAATAGCTAGAGATCCTAAATTGCTATTTTTGGATGAGCCCTCATCGGGTTTAGATCCAGTTGGTGCAGAAAAATTTGATCAACTTATTGTTGAATTACGAACAATGTTAGATTTAACGGTAGTGATGGTGACACACGATTTAGATTCGATCTTTACTACGGTTGATCGATTAGCGGTACTGGGCGATAACAAGGTTATTGTTGAAGGAAGCCTAGATGAAGTGGCCGCCTGTAACCATTCCGAGATCGTCGCATTTTTTAGAGGGAAACGAGGACAAGCTCGAATGAAACATGGAAAGTAAATTTAACTATACTTTGGTGGGGGTTTTTGTTGCGTTGTTGCTTGCAAGTATAGTTGTGTTTATCTATTGGTTAGGTAAACATAACGGCAACCAGCAATATGACTATTATCATGTGTATATGACTGAATCTGTGTCAGGTCTGAGTAATGATGCCACGGTTAAATTTATGGGCGTTGATGTCGGGTCAGTTACAACTATTGATATCAATCCTGATAACTCTGAGCAGGTGGCTTTATTACTGAAAATTCGACAGGGTATTCCAGTTAAAGTTGATACCAAAGCATCATTGAGATTTTATGGCGTGACAGGCTTAGCATTTATTGAACTGACGGGCGGAGGCAAAAATTCTGCTCGACTCAGAGTAAGTAACTCCGACGAACTACCCATCATTCAAGAATCGGCATCTACGTTTTCAAATATTGAAAAAACCTTAAATGAACTAGCCCGAAATTCGACTGTAGTATTAGAAAATATGGAGCAACTACTAAGTGATGAAAATCTAAAACAAGTCTCGAGTATTTTATTAAAAACGCACACTTTATTAGATAGTTTTCAGCAACAACAACCACATCTTACCAGCTTGCTCGAGACAGGAATTGTAACTGAGAAAAGTATTGATAATGCCTTTAATAAGCTTGCTGTTGCTGCAGATAGCATAGTTACGATGTCTAGTAGTTTGTCTGAAAATGGTAATGTAGCAGAAAAGAAGTTTAGCCAAACGTTGACTGAAATCGAACTTGCTACTAACAGTGTTGAGCGGATGTCTGATAGTTTTAAACGTAATTATGCTGATACTGGGACTGGTCTTACGCACAATGTGGAGCAAAGTTTGACATCATTTAGGCAACTACTCCATCAAATGGAGGTATTGGTTATAGAGTTGCAGAAAACAGCAAAAAAAATTGAAACTAGCCCAGCTGATTTGTTACTTAAACGTAGTCAAACTAAATTAGGACCCGGCGAGGAGGCTCAAAGTGAAAACTAGATTAGCCTTTATTTTAGTGGCGATGACGCTGTTATTGTTGAGTGCTTGTAGCATCATTGAGCCGACAATAACGCCTATAGTTGATGTTTATACACTATCACCAGTGCCAAGTAATAACTTGCAGAAGGTCGAAAACAAACCACCAACAATAGTCGTTGCCTTCCTGCCTATTCGCGGAGCTCGTAGCTTAATGAGCACGGATATTGTTTATAGGGAAAGTGAGTACAGTCTTGATAGTTATGCTTATAGTCGATGGAGTGATAATCCAAGTAAGCTATTAGATGTATATTTACAGCAAAGATTAACGAATAATCAGCTTGTTTCAACTATTGTTCCTGTCTCTTATACACATCTCCGAGCCCACGAGACTAGGCATGATCTCG
>CAJXPP010000175.1 GCA_913058195.1 uncultured Gammaproteobacteria bacterium
AGATCATGCCTAGTCTCGTGGGCTCGGAGATGTGTATAAGAGACAGCTTTAATAGGTGCATAGTGATCAAATACGCTGAAGATTAAGCCTGTACCTTGAGTGGCTGTTAAGAACTCAGTACGGAAACCAATCAATCCACGCGAAGGAATAATAAAGTCTAAACGAACACGACCTTTACCATCTGGAGCCATATCACTTAATAAAGCACCACGTTCACCTAGTTTTTCCATGATAGTACCTTGGTGCGTAGCTTCAACATCAGCGGTTACTGCTTCATAAGGTTCTTCACGTACGCCGTCCACTTCACGGATGATTACTTCTGGACGAGACACACCCATTTCAAAGCCTTCACGACGCATATTTTCGATCAGTACTGATAAATGTAACTCACCACGTCCTGATACTTTAAATTTATCAGGGTCAGTAATCAATTGTTCAACACGTAGTGCTACGTTATGAATTAATTCACGATCAAGACGTTCTTTAATTTGACGTGTTGTAACAAACTTACCTTCTTTACCCGCCATTGGAGAGTTGTTTACTTGGAAAGTCATTGTTACGGTCGGTTCATCAATCGTTAATGGTGGTAACGCTTCAACTGCTGATGGATCACATAATGTATCGGAGATATTAAGAGGATCTAAGCCAGTGAACGCAATAATATCGCCTGCTTGTGCTTCTTCAACCTCTTCACGCTGCAAGCCCATAAAGCCCATAACAGTTAAAACTCGACCATTACGTGTTTTTCCTTCCGTATCAATAACAGTAACAGGTGTGTTGGTTTTCACTTTACCGCGTTCGATCCGGCCCACACCGATAACACCAACGTAGCTGTTATAGTCTAGTGCTGTAACTTGCATACGGAAAGGACCTTCTGTGTCAACATCTGGCGCACTTACTTTATCAACCACTAATTGGAATAATGGTTCCATATCACCATCACGAACAGTATTTTCCAATCCTGCAAAGCCATTCAGTCCAGAGGCGTATACCACATCAAAGTCTAATTGCTCATCAGTCGCGTCAAGGTTTGCAAACAAATCAAATGTTTGATCAAGAACCCAACCTGGGCGAGCACTTGGCTTATCAATTTTATTGATAACTACAATTGGTTTTAAACCTAATGCTAATGCTTTTTGTGTTACAAAACGTGTTTGTGGCATTGGGCCTTCAGACGAATCAACCAATAGCAGAACAGAATCAACCATCGACAATACACGTTCAACCTCACCACCAAAGTCAGCATGGCCTGGAGTGTCTACGATGTTGATATGGTAGTCATGCCATTTTACTGCAGTGTTCTTAGACAGGATGGTGATACCACGTTCTTTTTCAAGATCGTTTGAATCCATTACGCGTTCTTGCAGTTCTTCATGCTCACTGAAGGTACCCGATTGGCGTAAAAGTTGATCAACCAAAGTTGTTTTACCGTGATCGACGTGAGCAATGATTGCTATGTTTCTTAGCTTTCTAGTAGTAATTGTCATTATTTAAGTTCTGTATGTGTGAATGCTATTGCATATAAAAATGTTATTTGCTTATTTCTTTAACTCATCAGTTAGGTGAGGAGTAATACTGTCTAAAATGTGTTTGTGTAATCGTAAATTACCGACAATTATATTGCCGCTATTAAAGTAATCATCGCCACCGGTGAAATCACTGACAACACCGCCTGCTTCTTCAACCATTAAGGCTCCAGCAGCTAAATCCCATTTTTCTAGTCCGATCTCCCAATAACCATCAAGACGTCCAGCAGCAACATAGGCTAAATCAAGTGCCGCAGATCCCGTCCTACGAATATCAGCTACTTGAGGGAAAACAGCATTAAAAGTCGCTAAGTAAGCGGGTAAATGTTGTGGACATTTAAAAGGAAATCCGGTTGCAAGTAAGCCTCCGGCCAATTCTTTACGTTTAGTTACGCGTAATCGGCGATCATTGAGTTTTACACCATCGCCCCGACTTGCGGAAAATAGTTCATCCCGCAGAGGATCGTAAATAACACCGTGCTCGATACGCCCTTTAACCACAACGGCAATAGACACACAATAATGTGGAAAACCGTGTAAAAAGTTTTTAGTGCCATCAAGAGGATCAATTACCCATACGGTGTCATGATCACCCTGAACACCTGATTCTTCAGCCAAAATAGCGTGTTCAGGATAAGATTTTTGAATCGCATTAATGATTTCTTGTTCTGCTAAACGGTCAACATCCGTTACAAAATCATTTAAACCTTTAGTAGTTATATCAAGGTGTTCAACATGTTGTAGTGATCTAATAATAAGGTTTCCCGCACTACGGGCTGCCCGAATGGCGATATTCAGCATAGGATGCATAGACTAATTTTTCCAGAGCAAGTAAAGTTGATTCAATGATATGAATCTTCGGCGGTTGAGATAGACAACCACGACTGATTTAAACGAGTTAGTATAACAATAATTCACAGATATCGCATTTTAACTTTTACGGCGTTGGACACACATAACAATTCCTGATAGCCTCACGCTATATATTGCAGAGTGGCAATGTAGTTTTAATTAAAATCTAAATATTTTACATGGAGAATCAAATGAAATCTTTAACTAAATTGGGCGCAATCATCCTTCCTTTAGCATTATTAACAGCATGTGCTAATACTGCAGAAATGGATGCATTAAAATCTTCTATTGAATCTGCTCAATCTACTGCTGATTCAGCATTAGTAGCGGCTAGAAATGCTCAAAGCACTGCTGATACAGCAACTCGTACAGCAAACGATGCTGAACTAGCTGCAGCCAATGCACAAAGTTCTGCTGATGCAGCACAAAGAGCTGTTGACGCACAAAATGCAAAACTAGATCGTATGTTTGAAAAAGCAATGAGCAAATAAGCTTTTTCAAAATATAAAAAAACCGAGATTTATTCTCGGTTTTTTTTGCGCTAAATTTAGCTACAGAGCATCACTGCTTACAAGTGTTGTCCATACAGATATATCAGCTACGCGCTTCACTTCCAACGCTATTTTATCAGCTTCTTCCTTGTTCTCGAACGGCCCTATCAACACTTCACCTTCCGCTGCTCCTTGCATGGGCCAAAAATAATCATTTAAATTTAGACTAGTAGACGCATGAGCTAGTTTAGCTTTTGCATCTTGTGTCAAACCAGCATGAATAAACCAAACATCATCGATTAAATTAGAAGATATTTTGTGATTAACTTGTTGAACAACACCATGGTGCTTACGCACAATATCTTCTGCAAAAGGCCAATCTTCATCAGATAACTTATCATCTTGTACTTTAATTATTGCTGCAACTAAGGGCGTCATATTATTGCCCTCAAGGTGAGTTATGTCTTCTTGCGTTTCATGTGCTTCAAGATAAAGTAACTCATTGTACATCGCGGCTTTATAAGGTTGATAGACAATTTCCACAGGCGTATTTAGTGTCACAATTCCGAATAAATGTTCGATATCTTCAGGAAACAAACGAATACAACCATGGCTTACTCGCATACCCACTCCAAAGGGACGGTTGGTTCCGTGTAATAAGTAGCCAGGAATAGATAAACGCATCGCATAAGCACCCAATGGGTTATCAGGGCCTGCTGGTACTACTTTTGGTAAAGGGTCTCCTTTAGCTAAGTGCTCAGCAAGAATTGATGCCGGAGGAGTCCATGTAGGATCTTTTCGTTTTTGTGTAATACGAGCTTTACCTAAAGGTGTTGACCAACCTTCTCGTCCAATACCAATTGGATGCGTTATAACTTGTCTTTTTTGGCCCTTCTTAGTCTTCGGGTAATAATACAAGCGCATTTCAGCCACATTAATCACAATACCTCTCTGTGGTGCATCAGGTAGTATAAATCTATTTGGCACAACCACCCGCGTATTATCGCCAGGTAACCATGGATCTAGATCCTCATTTGCACTCACTATTTCCCTATAGCCGATATCAAACCGCCTAGCGATATCTAAAAGCGTATCTTCATGATGGCTGTAAACAACCAAATTATGACCTATTACACGGGTGTCCTCATCAGGCAAGTTGAAAGTCGTTGCATTGGCAGTGCTTGTAAGCAAACCAAGTGATAGACTTAGTAGCATTCGGAACATGAAAATATCTCTATCAATAAATTATTAGAACCATTGTACATGGAATCATTTTTTCTATATGCCAACAATTTCCTAAAATATAAAATCTGCTTTGCCTTCAACCTCATGCTAGCGTAATCTACCACCATGAAAATATATTACCTACCTTTAATTGCATTGTTAATCAGTACTACTGGTTGCTCCTTCTTTTCTAAAGATGAAGTAAAAACCGCCGACAACTGGTCTGTTGAACGTATTTATTCTGAAGCAAAGTCTGCACTTGATGCTGAAGATTACATTTCCGCATTAAGTCATTACAGTCAATTAGAAGCGCGCTTTCCTTTTGGCCAATATGCACAACAAGCACTACTTGAGTCAGCCTATGCATATTACAAGACTGATGAACCTGAAACGGCATTAGCTACCATAGATCGTTTTATGCGCGTTTATCCTTTAAACGAAAATATGGATTATGCACTTTATCTACGTGCACTTGTTAACTTTACCCGTGATATTGGCTTACTAGAAAAGTACATCCCTCGTGATGAATCTCAACGCGACCCTGGTGCCGCATTATTAGCACTTAATGATTTCAAAACTCTGGTTAATAGATTTCCTACCAGTAAATATAGTGAAGATGCCACACAAAGAATTGTTTATTTACGCAATCGCTTAGCGCAACATGAAGTTAATGTAGCACACTATTATATGCGTCGAGGCTCATATGTCGCAGCAGCAAATCGTGGAAAATATGTGATAGAAAATTACCCGCGTACACCTGCAATGCCAGAAGCATTATTAATGATGGCAAAAGCATATAAGGTATTGGAACTTAATGAGTTATCAGAAGATGCCCTACGTATTTTAGAATTAAACTACCCGGGCTATGATGGTGTAGCTAAGGTCTGTCTCTTATACACATCTCCGAGCCCACGAGACTAGGCATGATCTCGT
>CAJXPP010000176.1 GCA_913058195.1 uncultured Gammaproteobacteria bacterium
CGAGATCATGCCTAGTCTCGTGGGCTCGGAGATGTGTATAAGAGACAGGATCTGCATCGTAAGCACGTGATGCTTTTTCAGGCGTATCATTATATTTTGTGGATAAAGCGCCCATTGCATCAAACAATGAACTCATCGTCCAATGTTCTTCTTCAGCACCACCAGCAAATACGATATCTTGCTTACCTAATTGAATTTGTTCCATTGCATTGCCAATGCAATGTGCGCTTGTAGCACATGCAGATGACATGGAATAATTCACACCTTTTATTTTAAAAGGTGTTGCTAAACAGGCTGATGTAGTGCTTCCCATTACTTGAGTTACACGGTATGGCCCTACACGACGGAGGCCTTTATTTCGTAATATATCAGCAGCTTCGACTTGATTGGAAGATGATGCGCCACCTGAGCCCATAACCAAACCGGTTCGAGGATTAGAAACTTGATCTTCCGTTAAGCCTGAATCATCAATTGCTTGCTTCATTGAGATGTAAGCGTAAGCTGCAGCATCACCCATAAAGCGTAATATTTTACGATCAATATGCTCTTTAAAATCTATTTCAACACTTCCTGCAATATGACTACGAAAGCCCATATCAGCATATTCTTGTTTGAATTTAATGCCTGAACGCCCAGTTCGAAGTGATTCAGTAACTGTTTCAGCATCTAAACCTAAGCAAGAAGTTATACCTAGTCCTGTGACAACAACACGTTTCATATTAAATTTCCTAAAAGTCGTCTGTAGAAGTAAATAAACCTACTCGCAGATCTTTAGCGGCATAGATTTCACGTCCATCGACTGATACGGTGCCATCAGCAATTGCTAATACTAATTTACGTGCAACAACACGTTTTAAATCAATTTTATAAGTCACTTTTTTAGCTGTTGGCAGTACTTGGCCTGTAAATTTAACTTCACCAGATCCTAGTGCTCGTCCACGACCAGGATTGCCATCCCATGCTAAAAAGAAACCAACTAGTTGCCACATTGCATCTAAGCCTAGGCAACCAGGCATAACGGGATCCCCAGGGAAGTGACAAGCAAAAAACCACAAATCAGGTGTAATATCTAATTCAGCAATAATTTCACCTTTGCCGTATTTACCACCTTCATTGGATATATGTGTAATGCGATCCATCATTAGCATATTCGGGGTCGGTAACTGCGCATTGCCTGGGCCAAACATTTCTCCATGACCGCATTGCAAAAGCTCTTCGTATGTATAGGATGATTGATTACTCATATATTCTTCTTAAAGTATCCTTTAATTAGGTAAGTGCTAATAATATCATGCTCCGTTGAAAACGAGAAAAAATCGTCATAATTTCATCGCTGACAGACAGTAAAAAAAAAGCCATGGATTACCTCCATGGCCTTTTGGGTTAAACCTTAATTATTACTTAGTTATTGTCACTTACTTGTAATGCAGTTTCTGGTAATTGAACTTCTAGGTTTTGTAATAACTCTCCCATGCTATTAAGCACGCGATAGTTAGCAAATAATTCATCGTACTGCGCATTAACTAAAGATTGGCTTGCAACAAATAGTTCATTTTCTGAATCTAATAAATCTAATAAAGTACGTTGCCCCAGACTAAATTGTTGGCGATACGCATCACGAGATCGCAGACTTGATTCAACATGCGTCCTGAAATATTGCATTTGATTCTTAACTGTCTGTAATGCATTCCATGAAAACCTGACACTTTGCTCTACTTGCCGCTGGGTGTTATTACGAATTTCGGCTGCTTGATTAATCAAATGGGCAGTTTCTGTACGTCGAGCGCTATCTCTACCACCATTAAGTAAGTTATATCTTAAGCGGATCATCGCAGTCACATCATTATTATGCCCATCAATACCGTCAAGGTTATTATTTGCTGTCGTGCCTATTTCAAGGTCAACCCGCGGATAAAATACAGCTGAAGCAGTATCATGCTGTGCCTTAGCTGATTCAATATCAGCATTAGCAGACTTTAAGGTGGGATGATTATCAATTGCTTTAGCTATCGCCTCATCTTGTGTTTCAGGCATAGCTGAAGTAGAGAGCACAGGTTCTGATAAGTTTTCTGGGTTGTCACCAATCACTCGTAAATAGGTAGTTTCTTGGTCTAGCAAATTACTTTCTTCTGCCAGTAAATTTGCTTTTGCTAACGCTAGTCGGCCTTGACTCTGATCCATATCAGCTTTTCGTCCTACACCTCGTTCACTACGAAGTGTAATTTGCTCGTGTGTTCTTTCATGGGCTTCAAGATTCGTCGCGGCTAAATCCACTAAATGTTGCCGACGTAATACATTTAAATATGCCTCAGCGGCTTGTAAACCTGTATTTTCTGCTGCGCCGAATACGCTATATGACTGCGATTTTTCAAGAGCTGTAAACCGTTTTACTTCGTTTGAAGTTTCCATTCCATCAAACAACATTTGTCTTAAATTTAGACTGGCTTCATCTCGATTACTATGAATGTTTTTATGTGATGTTGTCGTTCTAGTGTTGGGACTATCCGTTGATTCATAACCTGTACCAATAGTAAGGTCAAGACTCGGTAAGTATCCTGCCTCTGCCTGATCAATTTGTGCCGATACAGCATTTCTCTGGTTGCTTTCAGCTAAAACATCAGGATTAGTTTTTACCGCACCGCTCACTGCTTCTTGAATAGTTGCAGCATAAGCTGGCATCTGTATTAAGATACTCGCGGAAATAATTTTAACAGTATTTTTTAACGTCATAAGTCCATATACCTGGATTAAATTCTATACTCGTAAATAATAACATAATTACTCAGAAGTGTTCTCTAACATACTGATATTAACGTAAATCACGAAAAAATATAGCTAAAGAAAGCCGATCGCTAATATCCATCTTATGAAATATAGTCGTTAAATGAGATTTGACCGTTCGTTCTGTAATTTCCATTTCATAGGCAATTTTTTTATTAGTTGCACCATGACTGACTAACTCCGCTACTTCTCGCTCTTTGGGCGACAAAGATTCAATAGTTTTTTGTTGTTCTTCACTTATTTTAGGTGGTTGGCTTAACTCATCAATTAACCCTGCAATAACATGTCGCTCAACCCACACCTCGCCCATCAGAACACAATGAAATGCATTACTTAAATTAGCAAGTGATGATGAACAATCAAAATAACCTCGGGCACCTTGTTTCAATACTGCAATTTGTAATTCACTGGTGCAATGAGGGCCAATAATTAAATATCGTGTACTGGGATAAGTCGTTTTAAGTTGAGATAGCAGTTCTGCTTGGTCACTATTCAGTAAATTTTTATCACATAAGATCAAAGCTATATCGTCTTTACCTTCCGCCGATATGCATGAAGCGACATCCACAAAGAAGTTTGCCTTATATTGAGAGTCAATGGCATTTTGTACAGAGTTACGTAAATCTTCATCCGCAATAACAATATTTACGTTCTTCTTATTAGTCACAGTCATCGTTCTCTTAAAGCCTCATTTCTCGCTTTCAATATTGGTTTTAGTAAATAATCTAATACTGTCTTTTTGCCCGTCAAGATATCAACAGTAGTAGTCATTCCTGGAATGATGCGTAATAATTCTTGACCATTATCTATATAATTCTTATCCGTTCGTAAATATATTAAATAAAAACTATTACCTTCGTCATCAGTAATTGTATCCGCACTAATTCTTTCAAGTTTTGCTGGTAAACCACCATATATTGAAAAATCATAGGCTGTTAATTTAATCATTGCCTCCTGTCCTGGCCTTAAGAAGGCAATATCAGCAGGTCTAATTTTAGTTTCAACTAATAAATTATCTTCAATTGGTATGATTTCAAGTAAATCCATACCTGGCTGAATGATACCACCTACTGTATTAATCTTCAGTTGATTAATTGTTCCCTTCACTGGCGAACGAACTTGTGTTCGAGTAACACGATCTTGTGAGGAAACAACAGATTCTTTTGTTCGCTCAAATTCAGCGTTAACTTCTGAAAACTCCCTTGCTGCCTTAGCTTTAAACTGTAAGGTTTGTTCTTCAATTTTTTGTTTCACTTCATTTAGCGCCGATCTTATTCTTGGTACAGCAAGCCTATTTGCTTCCATTTCGCCATGTAAGTCATTTGAGGCGCGCTTTAATCGTAATAATTCAACCTCAGACATCACGCCTGCAGCAACCAATGGCTCCGACATTGTCATTTCTTTATAACTTAAGTCATAACTGGTTTTTAATTGTGACTGCTTCGCGCGACGCTCAACCAGCTCTTGCTGCTTCTGTGCTAACTGCTGTCTTAAAACCCGTAATGTCGAGTTAAGTTCATTCTGTCTTGATTGATGTAATAATTTTTCATTCTCAGCCAAAGCAGGACTTGTCTCCACTACCTCTTTGGGAACAATAAATTTAGTACCACTACTTTCAGCTTTCAAACGTGTACTTCGCGCTAATAACTCATAAAACTTAAGCTCTGTCTCTCTAAATGAAGAAGAAAATCGAGTATCATCGATTTTTAGCAATACTTGCCCTTTCTCTACGCTTTGACCTTCAGAAACAAGCACTTCAGCTAGAATTCCACCCTCCAAGTTTTGAATTACTTGTACTTTACTTGATGGAACAACTTTGCCTTCTCCACGTGTCACTTCATCAAGGCTAGTTTCATAAGCCCACCAGCCAGCAGCAATGAAAAAAGCAAATACCAAAAATAATAATGAATGTCCTGCACTATGTGCTGACTCTAACGTTGCCGCACTTACTTCAGACATAAACTCTGCATCATCCGGATGAGTTCGTTTTAACCAAGCCATAAGCTTATCCTTTCGACACTTTAATATGGCCTTTCTTAAGGGCTTCCAGAATCTGAGCTCTCGGCCCATCTGCGACTAAATTTCCTTGGTCCATAACAATAACTCTATCAACCAAGCTTAGTAGTGAAGCCTTATGAGTCACTAGCAACATTGTTTTATCAGCTAATAGTCTGTCTCTTATACACATCTCCGAGCCCACGAGACTAGGCATGATCTCG
>CAJXPP010000177.1 GCA_913058195.1 uncultured Gammaproteobacteria bacterium
TATAAGAGACAGAACGCGAGCAGTATCAATCGCCGTGCAAGTAAAGATAGTCAATTAAGGTAACTGTTTAGGTTCCACCATCCACTAACAAGTTATTATCCATACAAGAAGTTCAACTTGACTCACGGTATTGCTGTGCCTGTTCCAGAGAGCTGGGTTTTGCAATCAAGTTAACTAAGCCTTACGTTTATTGCTTTGATAGTCATTACATTTCAATGGCAGTTTTCTAGGTTTGATTCTACTAGTGATAGGTGCCCGAACATAAGATTAATCAGTTAATCCATTCGACTAATAGGCTTAGCTTCGGGGTGATAGTTCTAGCGTGCGTGATCATTTAAACATGACAATTAGGTCAAGTTTGTTCTACGGGCCCCTTATCTTGGCCATTAAGCTATATTATTCGAACTTGTTTAAATTTAGAAGGTGTTCTAATGCGTAAGAGAATTGTCAATCCTATCCTACAGAAAAACAAGGATTCTGATCATAATTGGTTGGATATAGAGAAACTTGCGATAGTTGAAGTCACCTCAGAAGAGAATGAATTTCCTATCGAGTCTGCATTGCTTCCTGACAAAGTATCGGGGTGGCGAGCCTCAGCTTCGGGAAAACAGATGATTAGGCTTCTCTTCGACAGTCCTCAGCAGCTGCAATGGATCAGCTTAAACTTCGAAGAGTTAGAATGTGAGCGTACGCAAGAATATGTTTTGCGTTGGTCTCCGGACGAAGGTCATTCGTACCAAGAAATTATACGGCAGCAGTGGAACTTTAGTCCTGATGGTGCAACTAGTCAGCTTGAAGATTATCAGGTCGATCTTCCAGCAGTCACTATTCTTGAGTTGAGCATCAACCCAGACATAAGTGATAAAAATGCATTTGCGTCTATAGAGAAGTTTCGGGTTGCCTAAAGGCCAATCAATTCAGACAAGCATAAGAGGCTTAAGCCTTAGACAGGCATAGTATACTAGCGTTCTCAATCGTATCAGGCTCTTTGATAGCAGAATTATAGAGGTGTGAACTTATGTGTATTGCCAGCTACGGAGCCTTAATAGTGCTTCTTTGGATCTACAGCGACTTTATGCTGGAACCCTATGCTCTATCGACCGCCTCCGGTGAGAATGAGTGGATGGTAGAGGCTCTAGCTTGGGAAATAATACCCACACTGTGGCCAGTGATTCTGTTGGCAATGATAACTTCCAGCGCAGTGACGTTTTTAATAATACGCCGCATGAGTTGTAAGTAAGCGACTGAATCTTGCCGCTCTTCACAGATAAGCTTATTACGCCACCAGTATTTTTTAGTATATTAAAAACACAACATCATCATTAGCTAAATCAATATGTTTAAAGGGTTACATTGAATGAAAACAACATCGTTATTACTTATCTCATCAGTTTTACTGTTGAGTGCTTGTGCAACAACTACTAAAGACAGTCTTTCTGGCGTTAACCGCAGCCAGTTTATGATGTTACCAGCAAATGAAGTTGACCAAATGTCGGCACAATCTTATCAGCAAACATTAGACACCGCGAAGACCAATAAAACATTAAATATCGATAAAGCAATGCTTAGTCGTGTTACGACAATCTCAAATAGATTGATTGCTCAAGTCGCTGTGTTTAGACCTGATGCAGTGCAATGGGACTGGGAAGTGAATGTAGAAAAAAATGATGCCTTAAATGCCTTTTGCATGCCGGGTGGGAAAATCATGGTGTTTTCGGGCTTGGTTGAAAAAATCAACGCAACTGATGATGAGATAGCTGCTGTTATCGGCCATGAGATTGCCCATGCTCTACGTGAACATGGTCGTGAACGTATGTCTCAAGCTTATGTTCAACAACATGGTATTCAAGCATTAATAGCTTTAATAGGTGGCGGTTCAACAGGTGCACTTATTGGCCAAGGTGCACAAATGGGCTCAAAGTTATTTTTCTCTTTACCTAATGGCCGTGAGCAAGAGCGTGAATCTGATCGCATTGGTTTAGAGCTTGCTGCTCGTGCAGGATACAACCCTAATGCTGCAGTAACGCTATGGCAAAAAATGGGCGCACAAAGTAAAAGTGCACCGCCTGAGTTTTTTAGTACTCACCCTGCCAATGAAAATCGTATTAACGATTTAAGAGCCTTAGCGCCAAAAATGATGCCTTTGTATAAAGCGGCTAAGATTTAATAATAGTTCAACCTCAAATTGAGATATAAGTGGCTTTCTTTCATTATTTCTCACAGAAATAGTAAGGAAAGTCACTTAATAAAAA
The DNA here is from genome assembly GCA_913058195.1 of uncultured Gammaproteobacteria bacterium. Classification (GTDB taxonomy): domain Bacteria; phylum Pseudomonadota; class Gammaproteobacteria; order Nitrosococcales; family Methylophagaceae. The sequence continues at coordinate 2,253 of CAJXPP010000177.1, forward strand.
CATTAATAACTCTCTGTCGTTTTAGTTATATAAATTAAGCTGGAGTTAACATTCATCTAACATTTTTTTTGCTAGGGTTCTAAACCTTTTCATTTCTTCGCCATAGGTCTGTTTTAGCTGTAGATGTTTATCTCTCACTTGCTCATGTAATATTGATAAACTGCTATGAAATTCTTCATGCTCTGCAGATGAATTATATGGAGGAGAGGATGGCATGCAGTGTGGCGCCTTTCCGCACTCATAATCACTCATTAGCTTCTCATGTTTATCTATCACTTTGGCATGTTCATTAAGTGCTCTTGAATGATCCGGTAATGCCCGCTCAAGTAAATATAAGTGTGCGACTAACCTTTCCATTTCAATCTGCCAAAGTTTAACCTCATCCATCCATACTGAGTGTTCTTGATGCCACGACTTATTATCATCATTTATCTTTTTTTCGGTACTCATATATTCCTCCGAGAAATATATTGATGCATTAGTGATAATACTCTTTTGTCAAAAATTTACTAACTTGTTATCAACTATGGTGTTTTTAACCTTATAAAAAGTAGTACTAAGGACAAAAGTACTATTTCAACGTAAAATGCTGCCAACTAATTAAAAATCAGGAAATGTAATGTCGCGAATCATCGTATGTGCAATGTACAAATTTGTCACGCTAGAAGATTACCAACAAATTAAGCCGCCTCTACTCGACTTTATGCTTAAACATACTGTACGCGGGACATTATTACTCGCTAATGAAGGTATTAATGGCACAGTTGCGGGTTCTCGTGAAGCTATTGATGCTCTCCTTGATTATTTACGTAGCAATCCTCATTTAGCTGAACTTAGTTATAAAGAATCCTATGTTGATGATATGCCTTTTTTACGCACGCGCGTAAAGTTGAAAAAAGAAATAGTCACTATGGGCGTTGAAGGCATTGATCCTAAACGTGTCGTCGGCACCTATGTTAAACCGAAAGATTGGAATGACTTAATCAGTGATCCTGACGTGGTATTAGTGGATACCCGTAATGACTATGAAGTGCAGGTTGGTACATTCAAGAATGCCTTAAACCCTAATACGGTAAGTTTTCGCGAATTTCCAGACTATGTAAAACAAAACCTTGACCCTACAAAAAACAAAAAAGTAGCTATGTATTGCACTGGTGGCATTCGTTGTGAAAAATCGACGGCCTATCTTAAAGAGCAAGGCTTTGAAGAGGTTTATCATCTTGAAGGTGGAATCTTAAAATACCTTGAAGAAGTGCCTGAACAAGAAACTTTGTGGGAAGGTGAATGTTTTGTATTTGATGAGCGTGTAACCGTTAACCATAGTTTGCAAAAAGGCGATTACGATCAATGTAATGCCTGCCGAATGCCAATCACTAAACAAGATCAATTGAGTGAGCACTATCAACATGGTGTAAGTTGCCCTCATTGTTTTGATAAAACATCTGAACAGCAAAAAGCGCGTTTTAAAGAGCGCGAAAAACAAATGCTGCTGGCTATAGAGCGTGGTGAAGCGCATATCGGTGCCGAATCAGCAGAGACTATCGCTAAACATCGTGCTGAAAAACAGCAGCTAAAAGAAAATCAACGCCTCACTTCACTACAAAAAAGGCATCGTTAATATGTTTCATCGCCTTGCTTACTTCATTATTAGTGGCTATTTATTCATAGCAATAGCTCATGCTAATACAGAAATGCCAGCAGCAATTGCCACGGCACATCCGCTCGCGACACAAGCAGGGTTCGAAATATTAGATCAAGGCGGTAATGCCTTTGATGCGGCGGTAGCTATTACCGCTGCATTAGCCGTCGTCGAACCGTCAGGCTCTGGTCTTGGTGGTGGCGGATTTTGGTTATTGCATCGTGATAGTGATAAATTCCAAACTATGCTTGATGGACGCGAGAAAGCCCCTAGTGCATCTCATCGCGATATGTATTTAGATGAGTCAGGACAAGTAAACCCTAAACTATCACTCGAAGGTCCATTAGCAGCTGGTATTCCTGGTGTTCCCGCTGCATTAGTTCATTTAACAGAACAATATGGTAATTTATCTTTAGCTCAAAATTTAGCACCCGCTATTCGTTATGCTAAACAAGGTTTTGGTGTCTCTGAACATTATCAAAAACTGGCTCAGTTTAGACTTGCAGTTTTAAACGCCTACCCTAACTCACAGTCTATCTTCTTAAAAAATAAACAAGTGCCTAAGCTTGGTGAGAAAATAATCCAGACAGATTTAGCTAATACATTGCAACAAATTGCCACGCATGGACATGATGGTTTTTATAAAGGCAAGATCGCACAAAAGCTCGTTAATGACATGCAAAAGCATGGTGGAATTTGGACGCTAGATGATTTAAACAACTATCACCTTATAGAGCGACAAGCCATTGTGGGTAACTACAATGGCTTTACCATCACTTCGGCTGCATTGCCATCATCGGGTGGTATCACCTTATTGTCGATACTCAATCAATTGGAAACCTTACCGTTTGAAACGGGCTCGCAATCTCAGCGACAACATTTGATTATCGAAACAATGCGCCGTGCTTATCGCGATCGTAATCACTGGTTAGGTGATAGTGATTTTATTAACGCCCCTACTGAAAAACTAATATCAAAAGACTATGCTAAACAACTGGCAAGCTCTATCGATTTTGATTCAGCCACAACAAACTCAAGCCTAGAAGAAACTCCACCAGCTGTCTCTTATACACATCTCCGAGCCCACGAGACTAGGCATGATCTCG
>CAJXPP010000178.1 GCA_913058195.1 uncultured Gammaproteobacteria bacterium
TTTTCAAGCAGAAGACGGCATACGAGATCATGCCTAGTCTCGTGGGCTCGGAGATCTGTATAAGAGACAGGCAGTTTACTTCACCAGCTTTATCTTACAATAAGATTAGGCACAGTAATTGCTTTTAAAATATACAATTAATTAGGACTCTAAAGATGGCCGAACAACAAGATGATGTCGAAGTAACTGAAGAAGCATCCGGCGGGAAGTCTAAAATGATGATCATCGTCGCTGTGGTGGTGTTAGCTCTGGCTGGCGCTGGTGCATTTTTATTTCTAGGGGGTGATGATGAAGCCTCTGAAGACGCTGCGGCAGAAGAAGCTATCCCCGTTAAACAACCTGCTATCTACTATAGTTTAGAAAAACCATTGGTCGTCAACTTTGGCAAACAAAGTAATGATGCTGTTCGTTACTTATCTATTAAATTAAAGGTTATGGCGAGAGATCAAGCGACTATTGATGCATTTACATTACATACTCCAGCTATGCAACATGAGTTAATAATACTTTTATTTGGTCAAAAATATGACGATTTAAATACTAGTGCTGGTAAAAAAGCATTAAAACAACACGCATTACTCACTATTAATGAAGTATTAAAAAGCGAAAAACATCAAGGCGAAATAGAAGCCGTGTACATTACTAGTCTGATAATGCAATAAACCTATGGCCGTTCAAGACATACTCTCACAAGACGAAGTTGATGCTCTTCTCAATGGAATGGGTGGCGATGAGATAGAGACTGAAGTTGAAGTCGAAGATAATGATGAAGCTCGTGAGTACAACTTCGGAAATGAAGATCGCATCATTCGTGGGAGAATGCCAACTCTTGAAATGATCAATGAACGTTTTGGTCGTTATCTACGAATTAGTCTATTTAATATGCTTAGACGCTCAGCTGAAATTTCAGTAGGCGGCGTGCAAGTAATGAAATTCTCTGAGTACGTTCATACCTTATTTGTACCAACCAGTTTAAATATATTTCAAATGCACCCGCTTCGAGGTTCTGGACTAGTTGTATTTGAACCAAAATTAGTCTTCACCATTTTAGATAATTACTTTGGTGGCGAAGGACGCTTTCAAGCTCGTATTGAAGGCCGTGAATTTACGGCAACTGAGTTACGCGTTATCCATATGGTTCTACAAGCGTGTTTCAAAGATCTCACAGAAGCATGGTCACCTGTAATGGATATGGATTTTGAGTTTGTTAATCATGAAGTTAACCCTCAATTTGCAAACGTTGTGAGTCCAAGTGAAGCAGTTGTTATATCGACATTCCATATAGAGCTTGAAGGCGGTGGAGGCGATATACATGTCACCCTTCCTTACTCAATGATCGAGCCTATTAGAGAATTACTTGATACTGGGATCCAAACAGATAGCTCATCGGATGATAGCCGCTGGAAAAAATCAATGCGTGAAGAAGTGTTGTTAGCAGATGTCACTATTTCAGCTGAATTAACACAGGTAAACATGAATTTAAAAGAAATCCTAGCATTTAAAGCTGGTGATATATTACCGATTACGATGCCAAAAACGGTCGTGAGCAAAGTTGAAGGTCTGCCAATGTTTCATGCCACCTTTGGCCAGCACAAAGACAAAACAGCGTTAAAAATTACCAGTGTAATTGAACATCCTAAAGATACATCACCTCAATTTACACTGAGAAAAACACAAGAGAGTTAATTATGAGTGAAGATAATCAAAACGATCAAGAGGTTGCAGATGAATGGGCGGCAGCCTTAGAAGAACAAGAGCCAGAGTCAGCTGATGGTGCAGAAGAAGATCCTTGGGCTGCAGCCCTAGAAGAACAATCAGACGCTGAAGAAGCTAATCCAGCACCTATTACTCAACTTGATGACGATGCTGCTCCTCGTAGTCCCGCTATTGATCTTGATTTAGATATGGTTTTAGATATTCCAGTCACTATTTCAATGGAGATTGGCCGCACTAAGATAAATGTTCGTAATTTATTACAATTAAGCCAAGGTTCAGTTGTTGAGCTTGATCGCCTTGCTGGTGAGCCGATGGATGTCCTGGTAAACGAGACCTTAATTGCTCATGGCGAAGTGGTAGTCGTTAATGATAAATTTGGTATTCGTCTGACTGACGTAATCAGTGCTGAAGAACGCATTAAGAAACTAAAATGATTAAGCAATTTGCTAATCTTTCAGCATTTATATACTTAAGTCTCTCGACTCAGGTATTGTTTGCAGCAGAGCAAAGCACTGCGACAACACTGTCAGCCTCTCCCATAGGGGCAGGTGCTTTATTTGAAACATTGCTAGGGCTTATTTTAGTATTAAGTTTGATTGTTTTCCTTGCTTGGTTATTACGTCGAACTGGCCGGTTTCAAATGACAGCCAATGGCGAAATGAAAATTATCGCGAGTATAGCGCTTGGTCCACGAGAACGAGCCGTATTATTACAAGTTGGCGAACAACAACTAGTCGTAGGTGTGACAGCCCAGCAAATCAATACCTTACATATATTAGAAAAAAATGTGACTTCAGATAAAAGTGAAGACATAAGTGCTGGTTTTGCTAGTAAATTAAATAATATGATGCAACAAGGAGCCTCTAAATCATGAGTCGCTTACTACTCGCATTAGTATTGTTTGCATTGCCCCTTATCTCTTTAGCTGCAGATCCTGGCATCCCCGCTGTGACACTTACAACGGGTGAAGATGGCGGACAAAATTATACCGTTACCTTACAAATTTTAGCTTTAATGACGGTGTTAACGTTGCTACCAGCAGCGTTAATGATGATGACTTCTTTTACGCGAATAATCATTGTTTTATCCATTCTTCGTCAAGCAATGGGTGTGCAATCAACACCTTCAAATCAAGTATTAGTTGGCTTATCCTTATTTCTAACTTTTTTTATCATGCATCCCGTGTTTGATAATGCTTATCAAACTGGTGTTAAACCCTATATGGATGGTGAGATACAGGTATTAGATGCCGTTGAAAAAACCGCCGGCCCCTTTAAAGATTTCATGCTGGCTCAAACCCGTGAAAGTGATATTGAATTATTTGCAACTATTGCGGGCCATGGCGAAATAAACACGGCTAAAGAAGTCCCTTTCTCCATCTTGCTTCCCTCATTTGTCACTAGCGAACTTAAAACAGCCTTTCAAATTGGCTTTTTAATATTCATCCCGTTTTTAATCATTGACTTGGTGGTTGCCAGTGTATTGATGGCCATGGGTATGATGATGTTATCGCCAATGTTAATTTCCTTACCTTTTAAACTAATGCTGTTTGTATTGATCGATGGTTGGGCATTATTAATGGGTACATTAGCCTCAAGTTTTTATATTTAGCCATGACGCCTGAAACAGTCCTCACCATCATGCAGCAAACTTTACAGGTGATTACCATGCTGCTTGCCGTCATTTTATTACCTGCATTATTTGTCGGTCTATTAGTCAGTATGTTCCAGGCAGCTACATCCATCAATGAACAAACATTAAGCTTTATTCCTAAATTATTGGTCACTATCTCAGTGTTAGTCTTTGCAGGTCCATGGATGCTGAGCGTACTAACGGGTTACGCACAACGCGTTTTTGAAGATATTCCGTTTCTAATCGGCTAGTCATGAACTTTAGCGAGGCAGAAATTGGCGGCTTATTAGGTAGCTACCTATGGCCATTTTTTCGCATTGCTGCATTAGTCATGGTGGCACCCATATTTAGTAGTAACTTTGTCAATGCGCGTAGTCGTTTATTGATAGCCTTGGCAATTAGTATTGTCATTGTTCCCAGCATCCCTAATGTTGCCCCAGCCATTTCACCTCTTAGTGGTGAAGGATTATTACTGGTTGCTCACCAAATCCTCATTGGTGCCTGTATGGGCTTTATGCTGCAATTATTATTCAACGCTTTTATCATTGCAGGACAAATTGTCGCCATGCAAATGGGGCTTGGTTTTGCCTCGATGGTTGATCCCCAAAACGGTGTAACAGTTCCCGTTATCAGTCAGTTTTATTTAATCTTTGTTACCTTAGTATTTATCAGCGTCAATGGTCATCTAATTTTATTGCAAGTATTGGCTGAAAGCTTTATTACCATACCTGTATCTGCAACAGGCTTACCTTATACAAGTTTTAGAGATGTAGCAGCACAAGCTACGTGGATGTATGCGTCCGGTGTGCTCATTGCATTACCCGCAATAGGCTCATTAATGATGGTTAATCTTGCATTTGGCATCTTATCTCGCGCCGCACCGCAAATCAGCCCATTTTCTATCGGTTTTCCTCTGACCATTATGTTGGGTTTTGTCATTATTTATGTAACGCTCCCATCGGTATCAATTCATTTAGTCAATATGTCTGATGAAATGCTGCAAATGATTCGTTTATTGGTGAAGCCCAATGGCTGAAGATACTGGACAAGACAAAACGGAACAACCCTCCACCAAGCGTCTTAATGACGCTCGCGAAAAAGGCCAAGTTCCTCGTTCCAAAGAGTTCGCCACTGTATTAGTGCTGATAGCCAGTGCTGCTGCGATGCTATTTTTAGGCGAACGAATAATTCGAAGTGTAGCCCAGGTAATGGAAAAGTCATTTAGATTTTCACAAAAAGAAATATTCGATCCTGCAGCACTCGTTCATCATCTGCTCTATTCAATAGAAACTATTGCTTTTGACTTAGGCTCTTTCTTAGCCATCACCGCATTAGCAGCAATTATTGCTCCTGCCAGTACAGGCGGGTGGAATTTTTCAATTAAAGCCATGGCAGTTAAACCCGAAAAACTCGATCCATTAAAAGGGCTCAAACGTATATTTGGCCCACAAGGTTTAATTGAGCTAGTAAAAGCCCTCGCTAAGTTCATTCTAATCGGTACGATATCTACGCTTATTATTTGGAGTTTACGTGACCAATTATTGACACTTGGTCAGCAAGAAGTCTTCGTTGCCATGGCTGATTTAGGCTATTTAGTATTGTGGGTATTTATGACC
>CAJXPP010000179.1 GCA_913058195.1 uncultured Gammaproteobacteria bacterium
ATTTTAGATTCAAGCAATGAATCCATCACATCCAAGTTTTCTTCGCCGGGGATACCAAAGATATACTCAACGTCTTCATTTTCAAGACTACGAACAAATAATTCTGACGCTTTCATAATCTATGGATCCTTGTGCACTAGAAGAGTATGTGACACTCGGATACTCCGAATGTCACATAGGAGTCTTATTTAAAGTTTTCAGGTGTTTGCTGATGCCAGTCTGTCACTTGCTGATAACGGTGAGCAATATTTAATAAGCGAGACTCTTCAAAATAATTACCAATAAGCTGTAAGCCAACCGGTAAGCCATCCACAAAGCCAGCTGGGATCGACATGCCAGGTAATCCTGCTAAGTTAGTGCTAATAGTGTAAATATCAGCTAAATACATTGCGACAGGATCATCAGTTTTATCACCAAGTTTAAAGGCAGTCGTTGGTGTCGTTGGTCCCATAATGACATCAACGTCATTAAATGCCTGTTTAAAGTCATCGCTAATTAGGCGGCGACATTTTTGTGCTTTTAGATAATAGGCATCGTAGTAACCTGCAGAAAGTGCATAGGTACCAATCATAATGCGGCGCTTAACTTCTTCACCAAAGCCTTCGCCACGTGAGCGTTCATAAAGGTCATTTAAGTCTTTTGGATCCTCACAGCGGTGACCAAAGCGCACGCCATCCATGCGAGAAAGATTTGATGAACACTCAGCTGGTGCTACTACATAATATGTGGGTACTGCTAAATCACTGTTAGGTAATGTGATCTCTTTTACTGTTGCACCTAAAGATTCATAGATTTTAATTGCAGCATTAACGACTTCTGCCACTTTAGGATCTAGACCTTCACTGAAAAATTCTTTTGGTAAGCCAATGCGAAGACCTTCAAGTGAATCATTTAATGTTGTTGAGTAATCAGGGACTTCACGTTCAAGACTAGTTGAGTCACGTTCATCAAAACCAGCCATTACATTAAGCAATAAAGCGGCATCTTCAGCACTGTGAGCCATTGGACCTGCTTGATCAAGGCTTGATGCAAAGGCAATCATACCGTAACGAGAAATACGGCCATACGTTGGTTTTAAGCCAGTTAAATTACACAGTGAAGCAGGTTGACGGATTGAGCCACCAGTATCTGTACCTGTTGCAATTGGCGCTAAACGTGCTGCAATTGCCGCTGCTGAACCACCTGATGAGCCTCCAGGTACACGGTCAGTACCCCAAGGATTTTTTACTGGACCATAAAAACTAGTTTCATTTGACGAGCCCATAGCAAACTCATCCATATTCGTTTTACCAAGCGTAACCATACCAGCTTGATTAAGCTTCTCTACCACGGTGGCATTATAAGGTGCAATGAAGTTATCTAGCATTTTTGATGCGCAACTAGTGCGAATACCTTCAGTACAAAAAATATCTTTATGGGCAAGCGGAATACCAGTCAATTTACCTGCCGTTTTATTTTGTAACTGGATATCGGCTGCGCGGGCTTGCTCTATGGCTGATTCTTCAGTAAGCGTAATAAAGGCATTGATAGTGTCATTATGAGTTTTGATACGATCAATATAGTGTTGGGTTAACTCAACACTCGTAATTTCACCGCTGTGAAGTGCTGCTGATAATTCTGAAAGAGATTTAGTGTGCATTAGTTTGCCTGTAATTCTTTTTATAACGTAATTGGTTCATGTTGAGGTGAAAATGTAGCTTATTCAATGACCTGGGGAACAAGGTAGATACCACCATCTGTTTTGGGTGCAATAGCTTGAAATTTTTCACGCTGATTTGTTTCACTAACAACATCTGCACGTAACCGTTGTTTGGCATCGAAAGGATGTGCCATCGGGCTGATATTGTTTGTATCGGCATCACTTAATAGTGCAACAAGATTGAAAATATTGTTTAAATCCTGCGCATATTCGGGGATATCATTCTCATCAATTGCTAAGCGTGCTAAGTAGGCAATATTTTCTACATCGGTTTTATCTAAACTCATCGACGGTTCCAAGTAATTTTTACTAACAATCGCACAGTTTAAATCATTAGTCGCTTGCTCAACAGCCCCATGGATTGATAAAGTAGTTCTCTTTTATATTATCAACTGTGGTTTTTCAATGTTTGAACGTTTACGCGGTATGTTTTCTAACGATCTATCGATCGACCTTGGTACAGCAAATACGCTGATCTATGTGCGCGGACAAGGCATCGTTTTAGATGAGCCTTCAGTCGTTGCGATACGCCAAGATAAAGGTCCTGGAGGGCCACGTTCTATTGCAGCCGTTGGCGCCGAAGCAAAGTTAATGCTAGGTCGTACCCCCGGCAATATTACAGCGATTAGGCCCTTGAAAGATGGTGTTATCGCTGATTTCACTGTTACAGAAAAAATGTTGCAGCATTTTATCCGTAAAGTACACGAAGGTCGCTTTTTAAAACCAAGCCCGCGCGTATTGGTGTGTGTGCCTTGTGGTTCTACTCAAGTTGAACGACGTGCAATTCGTGAGTCAGCAGCAGGTGCTGGTGCGCGTGATGTATATTTAATTGAAGAACCAATGGCAGCAGCAATTGGTGCTGGTATGCCAGTAGATGAAGCAAGTGGCTCAATGGTATTAGATATTGGTGGTGGTACGACGGAAGTCGCAGTTCTATCTTTGAATGGTATTGTTTACTCCGCTTCTGTTCGAATTGGTGGTGACTTATTTGATGAGGCTATTGTCAATTACGTTCGTCGTAATTACGGTACATTAATTGGTGAATCAACAGCTGAAAAAATAAAAAAAGAAATTGGCTCCGCTTACCCTGGTAATGAAGTTAAAGAAATGGAAGTACGCGGCCGTAATTTAGCAGAAGGTATTCCTCGTAGCTTTACACTAAATAGCAATGAAATTCTTGAAGCACTGCAAGATCCACTTTCAGGTATTGTTTCTGCTGTAAAAACCGCATTAGAACAAACACCTCCTGAATTAGGTGCTGACGTTGCAGAACGAGGCATGGTATTAACTGGCGGTGGTGCACTTTTACGCGACTTAGATCGATTGTTAATGGAAGAAACAGGCTTGCCCGCAATTGTTGCTGAAGATCCGTTAACGTGTGTGGCTCGTGGTGGTGGTAAAGCCTTAGAAATGATTGACTCTAAAGGTACTGACATATTCACTTATGAATAAATAATCACTGTTGTGTTGTCAAAACCTTTGCAGGTTTTAAGTCTGCAAAGGTTTTTTTAGTTTCAGGGGCTTAGAATATCAAACCGTTATTTACCAATGATCCATCATTAAATTCCAGATTGTTATTAGCACTTATAGCTTCAACGATACTGTTTTTTCTAGATACACGTTTTAATAGTTTTGCAGCCGTACGAAGTAATTTAGCTGCAGTTGTTTACCCTATTCAGGTAGTAGCATCATTACCAACTGATATCGCCGAATGGTTTGATGACTTTTTCGAAGACCGACATTTGTTACAAGAAAGAAATGCTGCGCTGGAAGTGGCTAATCTATTAAATAGCCAGCGATTACAAAAGTATCAAAATTTAGAACGTGAGAATATGCGCTTACGGGAGCTATTAGGCTCATCGTTCCGCCTACGAGACAGAGTTAAAGTCGCCGAAATATTGATGGTAGATTTAGACCCTTTTTCACAACAAGTAGTGATTAATAAAGGTGAGCAAAATGGTATCTTCATTGGTCAGGCTGTATTAGATGCTACAGGGGTTATGGGTCAGGTTGTGAGTACTTCTGCTTTTTCTAGCCATGTGGTATTACTGACAAATCCTAATCATGCAGTTCCTATACAAGTTAGTAGAAATGGACTACGGGCTATTGTGAAAGGTCGTGGATTAGGTGAGCTATTAGAAGTTGATTACCTACCTCATAATGCAGATATTCGTAAAGGTGATTTATTAGTAACCTCCGGTTTAGGCGGACGCTTTCCTACCGGTTATCCGGTCGGCACCGTTGAATCAGTTAATTATCCTCAAGGTAAAGCATTTGTTGAGATCAGAGTAAAGTCAGCTGCTCACATCGCGATCAGTAGAGAAGTATTGCTAGTGTTAAATACTAAAATGATTAGTGCTGATAATTCTGACTCAGTTAATAAGTCAGAGGCCAGCGCTAATGAATAAAGAAACTCAAGGTGGCAGCATTATTGTTGTGAGTATCTTAGCCTCAATTATTCTGATGCTTATTCCACTACCTGATTCAATTCGACAATTAAGGCCTGAATGGGTTGTATTAGCACTCATCTATTGGACAATGGCTGCGCCTCAGCAAGTTAGTGTCGGTTATGCATGGGCTGTGGGTCTCATAATGGATCTTATTATGGGAGGAGCCTTAGGGGTGTTTGCATTTTGTTATGCGCTGATTATTTATATTGTGTCAGTGGTACACTTGCAGTTACGACAATATCCCGTATGGCAACAAGCGGTTAGTATCTTTTCTTTAATGCTTTTAATGCAATTATTATTATTACTTATAACGCCTCGTACCATAGATTGGAGTTTTGGCTTGCCAGCACTGACTAGCACATTGATATGGCCTCTGAATTATGCTTTTTTGCGTAGTTTAAGACGGACATTTCATGTCAGCTAGTGGTTTTGTAAGATAAGTCATGTCGACTAAATTCACATTAAAAGATCACTTTACTGAAGGCCGTTTAATCAATGATCGATTGATTTTTTCAGTATTGTTTGCCTGCTTATTATTTCTAATTATTATGGTGAGATTAGCTATATTGCAAGTGCTTGAACATGAGCATTTTGATTCATTAGCAGACAGGAATCGTGTCGATATTCTTCCTATAGCACCACAGCGTGGTTTAATTTATGACCGTAATGGTATCGTTTTAGCTGAAAATATTCCTAGTTTCAGCTTAGAAATTACGCCTGAAAACGTACCTGATATGGAGCTGTCTCTTATACACATCTCCGAGCCCACGAGACTAGGCATGATCTCG
>CAJXPP010000180.1 GCA_913058195.1 uncultured Gammaproteobacteria bacterium
TCGGCAGCGTCAGATGTGTATAAGAGACAGGTTAAAAATTGATGTGTTTACAATAGGAATCGACAAAATAGAAGCCCCCATTCCTTCTTCAACATATTCTGGAGCAAAAGCATAAACCAACTCACTTTTCTCAAATGTTTTTTCGCCTCCAAGAAAACCTGCTGTATTTAGAAGCCAACGAACAACATGAGGGATATTAAGAGGATTACCAGTAACAACTTCTGGATATATAACGATGGGCTGCATCCCTGTGTTGAGATGCCTTTGAACATCAGGACCCTTTAATAGAGGTGTCCGTAGAATAAGACTTTCTTCCGAGCAGCCGACTAAATAAGCTTCAGCACCAATTTCATTAAGCATATGGCATAAATAATGTAGCACTTTAATACCTGCAGAATTATCAGTGAAGTTTGCACTGTAGATATAGTAAGGATTATGAACAGATTTAAAAAAACTCGATTTTTCCATTTTACAGCCTCGCTAAGAGCAAGCATTTCCTAAATTTGGTTTGATGAAATTTCACTAATGCAGTCAAGGACCCCAACAGGTGAAATTGCACAATATTCGCCTTGCCAACCATCAGAATCATACCCCCACAGAACCATAATATATTCTAATCCATTTGCCTTCGATGCTTTGAAGTCGGCAACGGTATCTCCAATATAAAGAGTTGTTTCCTTCTCCATATTATGTAAATCCATAATATTCTCTATTAAATATTGTTTATTTTCCAAGTTTGGAAATGAATCTAATGCATAAATCTCATCAAAATAATGACTCCAACCTAAAAAGGGTATTATTTTTTTGGTCGGAATAATTCTCTTGTTTGTTGCAATATATAGCGTATGGCCTTGCTCAGAAAGCTTTGCCAACATCACCTCAACATCACTAAAGACAGATAAGTTTTTATATCCTTCGTTGTCGTATCTTTCTTTAAAAGCTGCCGTAAGAGGTTCAACACTGTTTAGATTCTCATCGCTCAGTAATGTTGGCAATAATTTATTTAAAGGCGGACCGATTAGTTGATCTGTTAGTATTTTTTTTGGCTCTATTTTGCATACATCAAAAGCCATTTTAAGTGCACTAAGAATTCCTTTTGAAGAATTAATCAGTGTTCCATCCAAGTCAAAAATAATATTCAAGCGCAAACCTTATCTGTAATAAATAAATCTAACCTATAACAGCTAGGCCACTCGCCCAATATTCTGCAACATTCCCTAAATGAGCTCTACGATTAAAGGTTAAATCATAACCGTAAGCTTCGAAATGAAATTCAGCGTTGTCTGTAGCCGAATCTAGACCAGATAACCATAACAATGGAGGGTATCCGTCTTTTCTAAGCAATAAATCTGGTGCAGCCACAAATGCAGCCGCACTATCATAACCACCGGCTAGCAAACATGTTTCAGGTAATGAGGATATACGTTCTCTTGCTGCAGGTACCGAGTACTCAAGTAAGCAAGGGAAATAAATGCCGACAACAACATCCTGTTTCATCGCATCGATTAAGCTCTCATGTCGCGTGTCTTCAGCAATATTGAATTGACCTGTTAGCGAGCTTGGGTAGTGATTAGTAAACTCATATTCAGGAAAAAACTCATCGAATGCTTTGTTAACCGCTGGCAAATAAATATCTTCCATTGCTGTACCAATATCCGAGTATTCAGCTTTTGGTAAAGCAAAAGGAACATAAACACCCTTTAGCATTGAGCTAAGCTCACTGTCATTTTCTAGCTTTTCAATAATGGCTTTAGCTCGTTGCTCAAACTCTTGCTCCGAAATCGAACCACCAATATCAAAACTAGCATTTAAGCGAGCATAGGTTTCTTGATAATTAATTTCAGGCTGAACCAAGGAAAAATAACGGCGAGACTCCACATAAGCTGCCGCCTCCATATCTCTTGGTACGCAGCGACCATATTGATCAAACTGTGAACTCTCAGTTGTAGCATTAGCTATTCCGTCCTGCTGTACATCAGCGTTCATACATTACCCTTATATTATCTGTACTGAGCATATTGTGCTCAACATTACATATTTAATTAAATTTGATACTGATTACTAGCTAATCTACTAAAGAATCATGATCGGTAAATCCTTCACCATAAGGTAATGGCAGATGGGTTGCACCTGCTGTTTTTTCAGTATGAATCTTAATGAATTTAGGATCTTCTCCAATCAAACAATCGGGTCTATGAGGACCTAGCCATGGATTTTTCATTCCACGATCTAAAATAGTTTTTAAACCATTTTGTTTTAAATTGCCGATAGAAAAATCAATATAAGGACACGGAGTAATTTCACCCGTGGATGTCACTGTGATAATTCCTTTAACCGTAATACAGCCTTTATGAGAACCATACGATGGCGTCATATGTGTAAAGACTGAATATTCTTTTTCCAGCTTACGTAAAATATCAGCATCTTCTTTATCTATCACAAACTCAGGGTGATCCGTACATGAGCCTGTCGGCTTTGCATAAGACACATATAAACCAACGCCTTTCTCTGTCGCAAATTTACATAGTTCTAAGAATTTTTGTGTTTTGGGCTGTCCTTTTATTAACACGGTCGATAATAAAAGGTTCAAGCCTGCATTGATGGTTGCGTCAATAGCTCGCATAACACGCTTGTAGGAGCCCTTTTTATTTCGAAAATCATCGTGCTCTTCCTCAACTATACTATCTAAAGACAGTTGAATTTTCTCAACACCAATTGACTTAAGGTGCTGTGCTTTCTTATCGTCCAAAAACCAACCATTTGAATCAACAATGACATAATGTTTGTCTGGATCAATGGCTGCCACGACATCATCTAAGTCTCTCATCACCAATGGTTCGCCACCCGTAATAACAAATCGTGCCAGCCCCAACTCATCTGCTTGACGAGAAAGGTCGCGGATATCATCCATATTGATTTGTTCACGATCTTCTTTTACGTGAAGTACCTTTTCTAAATGCCGATCCATATAATATTCAGCAGAACAGTGAGTACACTGGAAGTTACACAGATAACTTTTTTCTAGGCGAATAATAGGGCTTATTTCACCGCGCTCTTCCATAGCCAAAATATTGGCTAATTTCTCAGCCACATATGGCTTTCTAGCCCTGAGTCCATCTCTCTTCTCAAGCTCTGCTGCAGTCAACACACTGTCGCTTAGCTTTTCATGTTCAGTCATCATTTAACTTCCCCTGCGCCTAATATAGGCTTTATATCTCTAACCAATTCAAAAGTGAAACTGGCCAATATCTATACTATTTTTATTATTGTCATACCAACTGTAGAGCGAAGCTAGTGCTTGCTTCATAGGAGTAAACTGAAATTCTAGCTCTTTAAGTAATAATTCATTCGAACCACTATAGTGTTTAACTATATCTCTATTATTAACGACCACATTAGACTTTTGATTAGTTAAATCACTAATCATTTTAGCAATCGCGATATGTTCTTCAGCGGTACCAGAACATACATTGTAAACCTGATGTTTTGGGAATTTATCAATGAACCAACATACGATAGATACTAAGTCATCAATATAAAGATAATCAACCATGGCATTATTGTGGACATTGATTTCTTGATTCATAACAGCATGAGCACACGCATTAGAAATGAAGCGATAACGCCAATCATCGTACTCGCCAAACACCCCAAATAATCTCAAGTTAAAAATATTAGAGGTCTGCTGTGCGTGTTGGGTCATTAAGTATTTTGAATAACCATAAGGATCACTAGGAACAAAGGTGTCGAAATAAGACTCAGGCATATTTGGCAACCAGTGTTCGCGACTAAATTCAGCCCCTGAGCCAAAAAACAACATTTTTCCAAAATCAGCTTGGCAACGAGCTAAGTTAAAAAACATCCTCAGATTATTTTCTAACACTTTCTTTTTGTCTTTAGTCGAACCCTTTGGCGCAGCATCGTAAGTTGCAGTGTGCATTACAATATCAAACTGATACCGCTTTAAAAACTCCGCGACAATACTGGCATCGCACAAATCAAGTTCAGATTTACTACAAATAGTAATGTCATAGATCCCACTAAGCTTTTTATAAAAGCTTTTGGCTAAAAAACCATTACCGCCAGTGATAAGGACTTTTTTCAAAATCACCCTCGCTTTAGATTATGATCTGTGTTCAGTATAAGTATAGTGCTTCCAGTCATGACATCTAAGCGTCGCACATTCGAGAATAATCATCTTGCATCAACAATCGAAATTCCTTTTAAGAGATGGTCATATCGGCCATCATAACCTTGCTCACCTGAGTAGGCTAAATGTCCTCCACCCTCCGCGCAATGATTACATGAATGATAAAAGGGCCTCGCATGTAATTCCTTTATGTCTTGACGTAAATCAACACTATCGAGAGAAACGTAGTCAGATGGGTAGTCAGCCACATCAAGTTCAAATACATTAGGGGTTACACCACAAGGGTACAGTTTTCCATTTTGGATAGTCTGACATGTTTTTGTTGAGCTACACCCTTGTTTCATATCTGTCATTATTGCATCAGAAAAGTCTTGCATTCTAAGTGATGGAGGTTCAATCCATACTGGCTCACCTACTGTATAGTGAATACCATAATCACGAACCTTCTTAACATTATCGTCAAATAATTTTTTCTGCTGCTTTGAAAGTACTTTTGTATAATCTGAAAATACCACTCTTGTTCGATCGTTCTTCAGTGCAGCCAAGTGCCTCTCTGTTATTTTGCAAATACCATTTGTAGTTATCCCCATCACTCCGAAATTTTTCTTTTCTAATATCAAAGATATTATTCGATCAAAATCAGGGTGCAAAAAAGCCTCCCCACCAATAACAGATACAAAACCTACCGTATCAATAGCATCAAAGAAATGCTCAATGTCATGCTTTAGTTGCTCAAATGGTAAGTGGTGATCCCTGTCTCTTATACACATCTCCGAGCCCAC
>CAJXPP010000181.1 GCA_913058195.1 uncultured Gammaproteobacteria bacterium
GGCAGCGTCAGATGTGTATAAGAGACAGCACCAAGACAAGGTATTTCATTTGGTTTTGGAACATAAAGATGGCTCAATTACCAAGCATCATAGTCAAGCCTTACTTTATGCAACAGGAAGGGTTTCAAATACGGATACATTAACATTAGAAAATACCACTATTGAAGTAAATGACAGAGGATTTATAACGAGAGATGAATTCTTTCAAACATCAGTAGAAGGTGTTTACGTTGTGGGGGATGCTAGTGGAGAAAACATGCTTCAACATGCCGCAGCGTATGAAGTTAATTATTTAGGGAAAATTCTTTTTGAAAATGAAAAAGAAGCGTTAAAATTCAAATATATGCCCCATAGTGTATTTAGTGAACCTGAAATTTCAAGTGTTGGATTAAGTGAAAAAAAAGCACAAGATTTAGGCATGAACTATATAACAACTACAACAGATTGGCAGGCAAGTGCAAGAGCAATAGGATCAAAAATAACCTACTCAAGAACGAAGTTTTTAATCAATCCTGATACCTATGAAATAGTAGGATGCCATTTAATTGGCCCTGAGAGCTCAACCATGATCCATCAAGTATTAAGTATTATGCATATAGACAATAATATTAGACATCTAAAAGACATGCTATACATTCACCCCGCACTGAGTGAGGCCCTGCTTCCAGCTGCTGTTCAAGCAGTGCAAGCAGTAGAGAAATATCAGCGCTTGTAAATATATTGGTGTAACTGCCATAAAATAATCAATGCCCTCCTCCTATTTTGTTAAAGATGATGGATGGTCAGTGACGTATCGCGAACTCTTTAAAATCAATCGCAGCCGGCCCATTAATTATGAGCGAAGAACAGCCTCAACTTTAATACTGCCACAACTGAGAACTCGAAAATAGCCACCATTTTTCAATCGGTGAGCTTGACTGAAATATTATTAATAAGTGAAAATGAGAATTCAGCCTGAATGCCGTTGCTCATCTTTATTATGTTTAGACCTACAAACACACTGTTCAATCATTACCTTGAGAGGCATAAATCATGACCACATACAAAAAATCTGCCAACGCTATTGCAGCACTGAATGAAGAACAGTTTCGTGTAACCCAACAAAGCGCTACCGAACGTGCAGGTACGGGCGAATACCTGCACAACAAAGAACAGGGACTCTATGTCGACATCGTTTCGGGTGAGCCGTTATTTGCTTCATCAGATAAGTTCGATTCTGGCTGCGGTTGGCCTAGCTTTACTAAGCCCATCGAATCCACAAATGTTAATGAGCTTAGCGATGGTTCTCATAGCATGGTCCGTACTGAAGTACGTTCACACCATGGTGATAGCCACTTAGGCCATGTATTTACAGATGGTCCAGAAGATACGGGCGGTCTTCGTTATTGTATTAACTCAGCCTCCTTGCGTTTTATAGACAAAGAAGAAATGGACAGTCAGGGCTATGGCGCTTATTTGAATCAAGTCAAAGATATATCATAATGGCTATTGAGCGCGCAGTACTAGCAGGAGGTTGTTTTTGGGGTATGGAAGATCTTATTCGAAAACGCCCCGGTATAATCTCAACTCGTGTCGGTTATACCGGTGGTGATGTGCCAAATGCAACGTATCCTAACCACGGTGATCATGCTGAGGCGATAGAAGTTATGTTTGATAACGATCTCACCAGCTACCGTAAGATTCTCGAATTTTTCTTTCAAATTCATGATCCAACTACCGACAAGCAACAAGGTAATGACCGTGGTGCATCGTACCGTTCAGCCATTTATTATGTATCTAATGAGCAACGCCTGATAGCGTTACGCACATTTGATGATGTGAATGAATCTGGCTTATGGCCAGGACGGGTAGTAACAGAATTAGAGCCTGTAAGTGAGTTTTGGGAGGCTGAGCCAGAGCATCAGAATTATCTTGAACGATCACCTAATGGCTATACCTGCCACTTTCCACGACCAGACTGGGTATTACCCTCTCGCGAAGATGGATAAGGCAAATATAATTAAAAAGGCAGCCTCTTTAGCCTTTTTAATTCCCTGTTGCCCCTTTAAAAGAAAGGACATTCTCAGCCATATGAGGATCGGTTTTAATGACAATCCACCCAAAAGAATACGGAAAATAGCCGCTAAAGAATGCTAAAAATGTTGCTATCAGTAGTATCACTAGCAGCGTTGTAAGCCAATCTATTTTGATAATTGTCTCCTGATACCGCTATCCATTTTCAATATTAAGCCTTAAAAGACTGCTGAATAGCATTTAACATTTTTAATAATGCATCTAGACGCTGTTGTGGCTGCCTCATTTCAAGTATTTCTTGTTTTATTTTTGCTGGCATACCGAATAAGCCATTTACCATAAAACTGAATTCAACTGCTGATAGGTTTTGCCATTGTTCACTTGCCAGCATTTTTTGAAATTCGTCATTGCCATGACCAAGAACCAATAAACGCTGCATAACCTTTTCATGGCTTTGCCTTAAATTGACTAAGTCGTCATCTTTAAGAGGTTCATCTTCATACAACTCACAAGCCCATATATTAAAAGGTAATATCTGTCGCACTTGTTTTAGCGCAAGTCGTGTTTCAAAATGAACCATAATTCCCATACGGCCATCATCCAGTTCCTGATGCAGCTCTACTTTACCAGCAGAAAAAATATCACAGGGCTTATAGGTAGATTGATTACTGTTAAGCGCTCCTTCCCGTCCCTGCATACGTGTCATGTCACGAACGACCCCTTGGGTATGACAAACGCCCATCATCACATCGTTATCGATGCAATATCTCACCATTTCTCTATAACGGGGCTCGAACACATGCAACGGTGTAGGCACACCGGGAAAGTTAACTGATTTAGGTATCGGGAAAAGGGCAACTTCTATCATAAGGTCAACAGTTTATAAATATTAAAGTAATAGTGTCAGAGTAATCGACTACATTTCAACTTAGTTTGCTGAAATATTCATGAGTAACAAAATCAATGAGGTCAGACTCGATCGATTTATGGCTGGGAAAACTTTGGGTCAGTGTAAAATTCTTAGTGAAAAATACTAGAACACTTTAAATTCTCAGCCTATTTTTTCTCTTTTCTTCTGTAGTAATGCACAACCTTATAATCAACTTTTATCGGCCAAATTTCAATTTTATTATCATTGAATAAAGCCAATCGTTGTTTATCAGCAGCTACCAAAATTCCTTGGGCTATCAGTTTATCGCTACTATTTTTTGAAGTATCAAAAATGTAAGTACATTGCGTCATCTCTGGCAATGAATCTTTTGCTGTACAACCGTATTCTTGATGTTGCGCAACCTGTATTAAGCCTTCGTCTCGACCATGCGACGGCGTCAATCCAATTATTACTGTAGACACCTTCTGTTAGCTACTATGCAGTAACATACTTTTTCTTATTACCCCAAAAGTTACCCCTTACTCTCGTCTACTGTATTTTCCTTTTCCGACTACCGTAACTCCTACAAGTCAATAGAATTGAGTTAAAGCCTCAGCCTGAGATTATGTATTGGAGATTATTATTTCTGTCTCATGTAGACAGTTGTCGGTGCTATTTTCAGGGTATTGAATGCAACTCTCACAGCTTAAGCGTATTACACGTTCATTATTTAAATTTATACATTATTTGCAGTAGTTAAGATTTGCTCTGGCAGCTTTTGTCTCAAAACGGATACACCTAGTTAGAAAAAAAATATTGTTTTACAATCGTTAATAAGAAAGCGAATTATTTATAGCACTTGTTTAGGTCGCTTATTTACATTCATGTCCTTACTATTTAGGATCATTATTACTCCAAAAAAGTCCGAGAAATAATATCCGTCAAATTAGTAAGCATTTGAAGCAATTAAACTAAATGTTTTTACTAAAAGTGCATGCTTAAATGAACACCCTGAAACTAGTTAATGAAATTAACAAGGTGGGCACTATTGATAAATACTGGCTATACTTCAATAGCATCATATTTTAATTCAAACAAGGATGTTTTTAGCGTGCTCCCTATCAAAATATATAATAGTTTATTGAACAAAGCTTTAGTGTATTTAGAAAAGATAAAGCACAATTCCATGACCATTAAAGTAAAAATAACAGAGTCGTTGCTTTACTGGTATGCCAGAAGCTGGCAGCATATCTATTCCCTAAAAAACTGGTTTTTCAAGAAAAAATCAAACTATGGTGGTAGCCTA
Organism: uncultured Gammaproteobacteria bacterium; assembly: GCA_913058195.1. Taxonomy (GTDB): domain Bacteria; phylum Pseudomonadota; class Gammaproteobacteria; order Nitrosococcales; family Methylophagaceae. The sequence continues at coordinate 4,191 of CAJXPP010000181.1, forward strand.
GGACTTCTTTTTCTAGCAGTGCTTATAATGATAAGCATTGTATTTATTCCAGCACTTAAAAGCTATATCGAGCCCTTTTTTTCTGAACAGGGTCGACTAGACTCTATTAGGGCGCTTTTTCTTACACTTGGTGGTGCTTTGATAGGTGCCACTGCAATTGCATTTTCGCTCATTATGTTTGCTATGCAAGTAAATGTTGAACGTTTGCCGCATGGCTTATTCAGGAAATTCAGCTCAGACGTGAAACTGCTTGGTGCATTTGCTGCAACTTTCACGTTGGCGACGATCATCACAGGGTTATCACTAATACCAGACAAATCATGGGTGGCCGGCGCTTCTATAATAACAGTTTGGTGTTCGTTGTTAACAATATTGCTGTTTGTACTTGCATATCGCAGAGCGCTTGCTTTGATTAGCCCTACTATGCAGTTGGAGCTGTTGGTCGCTGATACGAAAAAGAATTTTAAAATATGGGACAGAGCCGTAAAGCGTACGACGCCTATATTTCGAAAAAATGCATCTTCTGAAATGGCAGGTGAGGACGTCAGAAGTAAATATGATATGGATCGTGTTACCTATTTCCAGCTAAACCCAAACTGGACATCATCAGCTGAACAAGCTATTTCTTATTGCATTATATTTTCAAGGCGGTACGCAGAACAAGGTGACCATGAGGTTTCACGAATTGCGCTTAATGGCTGTCTCTTATACACATCTCCGAGCCCACGAGAC
>CAJXPP010000182.1 GCA_913058195.1 uncultured Gammaproteobacteria bacterium
CAGCGTCAGATGTGTATAAGAGACAGAACTGTATCAGTAGTTTAGATTGCTTTTTTTTTCATTGCTAAATTGAGAGACTTCATCCTTTAAATCAAACTCATTAGGCTAGTACTTACGTATAAGCATTTATTATGCCTATTACTATTTTATGATATTTAGCATGTTATCTTGAGTTTATTTTTAAAAATAAAAAATTCCTAACTTATATATTTATTAGCTTAATAGCAGTCAGGCACTCACCATAATGAAAGACATTTACTAGCTGGCAGATAAAAGCATGTCATCTAACTAATCATTATTAGAAAATACTGATGTCGTTAATACTAAAAAATAGGCTGTAGACAACCCTGCAGAACCAAAAATCATGCACATCACTACGATTTGATAGTGTGCTGCGGTGACAGGTGAAACACCTGATAAAATTTGCCCTGTCATCATTCCTGGCAGTGACACTAAGCCCACCGCAAACATTGAATTCACCACAGGAATAAACGCCGCTTGAAATGCTACTACCCTGGCTTTTTGATAACTGACACCATGGCCAAGTTCTGAAGATAAGCGCTCTGCAGCAAGGCTAACACTATTCATTGAATTTGAAAAAATCATTCCTGCCAACGGGATCATATATTGAGGCTGATACCAAGGATCGAGCTTGATAACCGATTGCGTAACTAATAACAAGGTTATACCTCCACCCGTCAATATAGACCAAAATGCATAACGATAGAGCGTCAGGCGTTGCTGTTTAATGGTTCCCAAAGCAATCCAACTGGAAGCAGTCACCATAATCAACATGACAATCATCACCAACCATGCACTTTCAGCAGCAAATATACTTGCCAAGACATAGCCGACTAATAAGAGCTGGGCTAGCATCCTTATCACCGCATAAAATGCATTGCCAACTTCTAAAGACCATTTATACAAAATAATCATAACGAGCAAGACAGGCACAAATGCTGTTACTAAACCAACTGGTGTTATTATTTGAATAGTCGAACTCATAGGTTTCTCAAAATAAAAAAAGGCTATTATCTCAGTTTGAGATAATAGCCTTGAATTAGCACAATATTATTTTAATTATCAAGCTGAACGTTTGTAATGGTCCATTTCATTAAAATTCAAATAACGGTATATTTCATCAGACATTGGCTCAATACCCGCCACTTTTTCTAAATATTCTTCGACGCTCGGTAAGCGACCAAGGCTTGCCACTACAGCGGCTAACTCAGCAGAAGATAAATATACATCAGCCCCATTACCTAAGCGGTTAGGGAAGTTTCGTGTTGACGTTGAAACCACAGTTGCATTGTCAGCTACGCGTGCTTGATTTCCCATGCATAGTGAACAACCAGGCGTTTCAGTTCGTGCGCCTACACGACCGAAGATGCTGTAATAGCCCTCTTCAGTTAATTGATGTGCATCCATTTTAGTTGGTGGCGCAATCCATAATTTTGTAGGCAGGCTACCTAGGTTTTCTAACACTTTGCCTGCTGCACGATAATGTCCAATATTAGTCATACATGAACCGATGAACACTTCATCAATTTCAGTACCCTGTAATTCAGATAAAGGTTTAACATCATCGGGGTCATTTGGACAAGCTAGTAATGGCTCTTTGATTTCATTCAAATCAATTTCAATCACTTCTGCATATTCTGCATCAGCATCACGTTCCAATAATTGCGGATCGGCCAACCATGCTTTCATCGAATCAATTCGACGTTGAAGCGTACGAGCATCTTCGTAGTCTTCAGCAATCATCCATTCTAATAAAGAAATATTTGAATTCATGAACTCAATAATTGGCTCTTTATTTAAATGTACCGTACAACCATTCGCAGAACGCTCTGCTGATGCATCGGATAATTCAAACGCTTGCTCAACTTTAAGATCTGGCAAGCCTTCAATTTCTAATACACGGCCATTGAAGATATTTTTCTTACCTTTCTTCTCAACGGTTAATAAGCCTTTTTGAATAGCCGTATAAGGAATCGCATTTACCAAGTCACGTAATGTAATTCCCGGTTGCATTTCACCTTTAAAGCGAACTAAAACTGACTCAGGCATATCTAAAGGCATAACACCTAATGCAGCAGCAAAGGCCACTAAGCCAGAACCCGCAGGGAAACTTATGCCAATGGGGAATCGAGTATGTGAATCACCGCCAGTACCAACAGTATCTGGCAGAACCATTCGATTTAACCATGAGTGAATAACACCATCACCTGGACGCAACGATACGCCGGCACGTGTGCTAATAAAGTCTGGCAATGAATGTTGTAATTTAATGTCAACTGGTTTTGGGTAAGCCGCAGTATGACAGAAAGATTGCATCACCAAATCAGCTGAGAAACCTAAACAGGCTAGTTCCTTCAACTCATCACGCGTCATTGCACCAGTCGTATCTTGCGAACCAACGGTAGTCACTTTAGGCTCGCAATATGTACCAGGGCGAACACCTTCAACGGCACAGGCTTTACCAACCATTTTCTGTGCTAGTGTAAAACCTTTTCCGGTATCAGTAGGTGCTACAGGCCGAACAAACACTTCTGATGGCGTTAAAGCTAATGTTTCACGTGCTTTATCCGTTAAACCGCGACCAATTATTAATGGAATACGTCCACCAGCACGCACTTCATCAGCAAGGGTAGTTGGGCGTAATTCAAAGGTAGAAACGGTTTCGCCCGCTTCATTAACAATTTTACCTTCATATGGATAAATGGTAATCACATCACCCATATTTAAATTTTGCACATCACATTCAATCGGCAATGCACCAGAATCTTCAGCAGTATTAAAGAAGATAGGCGCAATATTGTTACCTAAAACCACACCGCCTTGGCGTTTATTTGGTACAAATGGAATATCATGCCCCATATGCCATAACACTGAATTAATAGCTGATTTACGAGATGATCCTGTACCAACAACATCGCCAACATAAGCTAGTGGGTGACCTTTTTGCTTAAGTGTTTCAATCGTATCAAGGCCTTCTGGCATTTTACTGACCAACATAGCTTTAGCATGTAATGGGATATCTGGTCGGCTCCATGCATCAGTAGCAGGCGATAAATCGTCTGTATTGGTTTCACCCGGTACTTTAAACACAGTAAGCGTAATTGTGTCAGGTAGAATTGTGCGTGCTGTAAACCAATCAGCATTAGCCCATGATTCCACAACACGTTTTGCATAGTCATTGCTTGCTGCTTTCTCAACTATATCGTGATAAGCATCATAAACTAAGAGTGTTTTAGATAAAGCTGCCTCTGCTGTTGCCGCTGTTTCTTCAATATCAAGTAAATCAATTAAAGGCTGAATATTATAACCGCCCATCATTGTGCCTAATAATTCAGTCGCTTTAACCGCATCAATTAATGAGCAAGAAGCACTGCCTTTTGCAATATCCGCTAAGAAACCTGCTTTAACATAGGCCGCTTGATCTACGCCTGGTGGCACTCGATGAATTAATAAATCAACTAATTCATCTGTAGCATCAACTTTAAGTAAATCAACTAGTTTAGATACCTGCTCCGCATCTAAGACTAATGGTGGCAAACCTTCTTTTGCTCGCTCTACAACATGTTGTTGATAATCATTTAGCACTTAAATTCACTCCAGTATTCAATTTCAATAAAGTTACGCCTAGTTTAACATGCATCACGAAGTAAACCTCATATCTGGTATAATTTGCATATTATTTTGCTTACATTTTTGGAGTTTTCGTGGATTTAACCTCTCTTACCGCAATATCACCTGTTGATGGCCGTTATGCTGATAAAACAAAAGCCTTACGTCCTTACTTTAGTGAATACGGCTTATTACACGCCCGTGTTGAAGTTGAAGTTCGCTGGCTACACCTACTAGGTGCTAATGATGATATTGCCGAAGTACCAAAATTAAGCAGTGAAGCAGAAGCATTTTTAAACGACATGGTCAGTAACTTTACCGCTGAAGATGCACAAGAAATAAAAGATATCGAACGCACAACTAACCATGATGTGAAAGCCGTTGAATACTTTATTAAACGTAAATTTAAAGCCAATGCTGAACTAGATAAGATCAACGAGTTTGTTCACTTTGCTTGTACTTCTGAAGATATCAATAATACCTCTTACGGCATTATGCTGAAAAAAGCGCGTGAAGAAGTGATCTTGCCAGAAATGGATACCTTAATTACTGCTATTCGCAAACTAGCCATTGAGCATGCTGAAACACCAATGATGTCTCGTACACATGGTCAACCAGCTTCACCGACAACATTAGGTAAGGAAATGGCTAATGTTGTTCACCGTTTAGAACGTCAGCGCACTCATGTTGCAGCTGTTTTACTTTATGGCAAAATGAATGGCGCAGTGGGCAACTATAACGCCCATTTATCCGCCTACCCAAATGTGGATTGGCCAATGATGGCTGATGCTTTTGTGACAGGTTTAGGTCTACAGTGGAATGAATACACAACACAAATCGAACCTCATGATTATATGGCTGAATTATTCCAAGCAATGATGCGTTTCAACACTATCTTGATTGATTTCTGTCGTGATATTTGGAGTTATATCTCTATTGGTCACTTCAAACAAAAAACAGTTAAAGGTGAAATTGGTTCATCGACCATGCCGCATAAAGTCAACCCTATTGACTTCGAAAATGCTGAAGGTAATTTAGGTTTAGCTAATGCTATGTTTGATCACTTAGCAATCAAACTGCCTATTTCTCGCTGGCAGCGTGACTTAACTGACTCAACTGTTCTTCGTAATGTCGGAGTCGGATTTTCTTATTCATTATTGGCATTTAGTTCTGCATTGAAAGGCATCAGTAAATTAGATCCTAATCCTGAATCAATGGCTAACGATTTAGATCAAAAC
>CAJXPP010000183.1 GCA_913058195.1 uncultured Gammaproteobacteria bacterium
AACTAATTATAACGGGTAGCTCAGGGATGTCTGTTGAAGTGTTCTACTTAGGCTTTAGAAATAAAAAAGACCAACGTGTATTCCTAACATCGGGTTTAGGATCAATGGGCTATGGTCTTCCTGCTGCTATTGGTGGATGTTTAGCTTCGGGTGGCAAGCCGGTCGTTTCAGTAGAAGGTGATGGCAGTTTACAGCTAAATTTACAAGAATTGAGCACATTAAAAGCACTTAACCTACCAATTCGTATGTTTGTGATGAATAACTCTGGCTATGCATCAATTAGAAATACCCAGCGTAATTATTTTGATGGTCGTTATGTTGCAACCGGAGAATCATCAGGGCTGCTTATGCCTGATATTGTTAAAGTTGCTCAGGCAATGGGGCTTGATACCTTAGTTATTGATGATGCGAAAGATCTAGATGAAAAAATCGAATATGCTTTAAATCATCCTGGGCCACTTATCTGCGATGTTCGCTTAATAAATGATGAAGCTTTATGGCCTAAGGTAGCTGCCATGCAGCAAAAAGATGGTTCGATGACTTCGATGCCGTTGGAGGATATGAGCCCATTATTGTCGCTAGAACAATTAAAGAAAGAAATGTATGTCGAACTTTTAGAAGCATCATTTCAGGCAAGACCGAGCGATTAGTAGGAGTAAGTTAGTCTAAGTTCTGATACGGGTATAATCAAGAATATCTTTAGTTTGGATCCCAGGTGTAATCTGAGGATCATCTAAGGGTCTCCCATTACAAAAATCACACGCACTCAAGGCTTCTGTCATATTAGAGGTGAATTTTTGCATGTGTTTTTTATTGTCAGAACTAGCGATTGAGGAATCAAGTAGATTTATATAATCACTTTTATAGTCAGGTATCGCTCCTAGCCGAGCAGCATTAGCAGAAAATGGGCAGCGATGTAATTCACCTTCAGAAAGGGTATATAAGCTTTTAGCACAGCATGACTGGAAAACATCATTTTGTGCTTTTGTATCGCGGTGATGTTGTGAAATTTTAGAGCTATCTGTCCAACCTTGAGCTGGACGAGTGTGGTACGTAATATTATATTCATCACATACAGATTCCATTTTAGATAGGTTCTTCGATAAATCTCCATAACTTGTAATCATCAAAATTACTTTTGAATTTTGGAGAATATCAATATATTTCATATTGATTGGAATGCTACCGTTAGTGTAGATTACCACCCGCTTTACTTTGTCTATATTTGAAAGTTTTTCAATTACACCATAGACATTTTTATTCATTAGGGGCTCACCGCCAATGACTCTAAATTCATGAATACTATCAACCGAAGCGCATAGAGTCTCTACGGATTGAAGCATTTCATCTAATTGATAATGTACGGGCTCTTTAAAATATTGCATTAGGTTGGAACAGTCAGTGCATTTTAATGAACATTTTTCAGTAACCATAATATCAACACTACGAAGTGAGACTGTATCAGGTGACAGAAAACTATCATGACACGTGATACAAGCACTGACTGCAAACTCCACAAAATCAACAGGAGCGCTGTACATTATTTTTTCTAAATCAATCTCTTGAATTAAAGTGCCGGCTGCGTGAGTATGGTAAAAACCTAATTCGTTTAATTGATGAATAACGTCTTCTATGTCTGCAGCAGAAATGATGAAATTAGCATCTTTGAACTGTTCTTGTAATTTGGAGGTATGTATTACCTCAATACCACAAAATAACTGATCAGCCTTATGAGTTTGGTTCTCTGTAAAGGCTGTAACGACAATACCTTGTTCTTGAAGATGATGAGATAAAACCTCTCCAACTGTAGAGGCTCCAAAAATGATGACAGGTAAATTATTGGATTTTATTAATTGAATAAGATCTACTGGATTGAGAGGTACAGATGCGTTCATTTTTTCACCTTTTATATCGTTTTGCAGCTTTATACATGCTGGTTATTATTGTAGCAATAACTAGTCCAGATCTTAGGAAATATGGCATGACCACTGAATTTCCTTTTTCAGCTTTGTAATATTTAAAGCAGTTTTTTATTTCAGGTGTTGAAATAAAGGTATTTATTGTATTATAAATTGGCAGAAAATTAGAGGTGTTAATTTGACCGCACATTCGTACTAATTGAATGATTGTTAATGTTGTAATGGCATGTCCTACTTGTTGAGTGTAGTCATCTGAGGGTGAACATTTTTTTAAATAATCCCTGATTGAGAAAATAGCTGATTTGAAATCAAAAAGTTTTTCTGGATTATTACCAATAGTCATTGTCGCTGAGCCAAAGCCATCATGGATAAGGTGATTATATGCTGCTATATGAATATAATGAATCTTATTACATCGGTGTAAATAATTAAAGTTAAAGGTGACATCTTCAAAAGTATGTAACTCAGTATTAAAAGAGAGTTGGTGTTTTTTTATGATATCTGTTCGAAAAAGTCTCCCCCAAGAGTATGCAAATAGAGGATTTCGATTTGGAGCGTTGAGATAATTTAGTGCAGAGTCTTTGATTTTAGGCGTTAAAAGTATCTCATTGGAAGAAAAATGACGTGAGTTCAAAGAGGGAAATAATTGGCCATTAATAACTTTTTTGAAGTCTAGAATAAGCAAGTCAGCGTGTGACTCTTTAATTGCTTTTAGTGCAATAGATAATGCTTCTTTATTGATATAATCATCAGCATCAAGAAAAAAAGTGAACTCACCAGTGCACAGGTGAACTCCGATATTTCTAGCATTTGCAGGGCCTGAATTATCAATATGTTTTAGAGTTATTCTTTGGTCTGTTTTTGCAAACTCTTGACATATATGGAAGCTAGTATCTGTAGAACCATCATCAATAATAATGAGCTCAAAATTATGATAGTCTTGTTGTAATACACTAGAGATCGATTTTTCAAGATACCGAGCAGCATTATATACGGGAATTATGATACTAATTTTATTTTCTGAAAAAGTAGTTGCCATATTGTTTTTGTTCTCTAAATATTCAATTTTTAGTTATATAATCTCTATACATTTCATGTGATTTTACTAAATTAGAGGGGCAGCTATCATGCCAAAGAAGGTAACCTGAATCACTTGCAGTTAAATCGATATTATTAGGCTGAAAACTCGAAGTTATACTACATTCGTATAAAAGAGAAACAAAATGACCTCTGGTCTCATGAGAGCTAATCATAGTATTAAAAGCAATCGGTAAAGCATTAAAATGAACTGTTTGACCGATTTCATTTTTAGCAACTTGTTGAACCCTATGTTCTAAGCTTTCTTTATACCTTACTATACCCCCTGGGATATGCCAGCCTTTTCCGGCATATTGGTCATCTCGCCAAGCAAGAAGAGTACGGTTATGTTTGTCTTTGATTAACAGATCTACATTAACTAATGGAGTAAGACGGCTAATAAATTGAAACACATCGTCAGGGAGCCCATCTCTAGGGTTTACAAGTTTAGATTCGATCTCTGCGACTGCATTTGTAAAACTCACATTCGAATCCTTAAGTTTATATAGGAAATATCATGGAAATAAAAAACTGTAGAGTGTGTCACCAGCCTTTATTTGACGAACCAGTTTTACAGTACAACAATATGCCTAAGTCGGCCCAATTTTTACCTGATATAGACATGCTGAGCGAAGATAAAGGTGTCGATATAGCAGTATGTCAATGCAGTGGTTGTGGTCTTATTCAATTAAATAATGAACCTGTTCATTATTATAAAGAAGTTATTCGGGCTGCGGGCCTTTCTAATGAAATGAATACATTTAGAAGGAAGCAGTTTTCTAAATGGATTGAACTTTATAATCTAGAGGATAAAAAGCTTATTGAGATAGGTTGTGGTGCTGGCGAGTATTTGAAGCTAATGCAGGAGAATAAGGTCGATGCATATGGTATTGAGTACGGACTGGATTCAATTAAATCTTGTCACAAAGACAGCTTGATAGTTAATCGGGACTACATTGATACGCCAAATCATAATTTAATAAATGGACCCTTCGATGCTTTTTATATGCTTAATTTCTTAGAGCATATACCTGAACCAAATGAAGTTTTACAAGGAATTCAGAATAATCTATTGGATGGAGCAATAGGATTAATTGAAGTGCCAAATTTCGATATGATCCTTAGAAAGAATTTGTTTTCTGAATTTATCAGTGATCACCTATTTTACTTTACTAAAGCAACTTTTACTGCAACATTAAATCGAAACGGTTTTGATGTTTTGGAGTGTAATGAAACATGGCACGATTATAGTCTATCGGCAATCGTGAAAAAGAGGAGTCAAACAGATCTGAGTTCCTTTTCTAATATTCAGATGAAGTTAGCAAATGAACTTGATGATTTTATTAGTCAATTTTCTGACGATAGTGTGGCTATTTGGGGGGCTGGACATCAAGCTTTAACAGTGATGTCACTAACATGCTTAGAAGGAAAAATTAAGTATGTAGTCGATTCGGCTCCGTTTAAGCAAAATAGGTATACGCCTGCTACACATATTCCTATTGTGGCTCCGGGTAGTATAGTGTCAGATCCGGTTGAGGCTATTCTGATTATGGCTGCTAGCTACTCTAAAGAAGTTAGCCAGATCATTAGGAAAGAGTATTCTAGCAGTATTAAAGTTGCCATTCTAACGGAAGATGGCTTAGAGATTGCAGAGGAATTCAGGAAGAAATAAGTAGGTATAAACCTTCTCATAATGGATGTCTTAGAAATAAGAGAAGGAAACAATGTAGCAGCTATTTTAAGCGGAATGGCAGATGCAAAATCTCGTACAGGTAAAGGAAAACCTGTTTGTGTTTTATTATACACCGAAATGGGTAACGGTATTGATTTTATGATGAATACCTGTCTCTTATACACATCTCCGAGCCCAC
>CAJXPP010000184.1 GCA_913058195.1 uncultured Gammaproteobacteria bacterium
TGTTGCATCCTCATGAAATGATGGTTTCATTTCGGAACCCTTTCCTGAAATTGCACCTTTTAAGTAATGGTTCGTTACTAAATTAGTTATTGCTTCATAATCATTAATATCAGTAGTGGTTGTCATTTTCTTCTCCAAAAAATCATCTTATATTTAAAGTCACAATGATAAATGTACAGTTCTGTTCACCTTATAATATATGTCTATATTCTCAAGGTACTAGCAGCTTTTGAATAAATGCTATTTATATTGAATAGGTACCAGAGCAGCCATATTAAGTAGTTTTAATACTGTTTTCATTTCCAGTCTCTTGGTTTAACAGTTAAGTTGATAAACTATAACTATACACCTCTTGTACACGGGCATTTCACCCGACGATGCCTTATGAAAAAAAGCTATACCTTCGCTATATTTTGGATCTTATTACTAGAAACCAGCCTATCGAAGATCGATATATAGAGATAGATAGAGATAGATAGAGACTAGAAAGTACACAATTCAACCGTAAATTACACTCTCAGTCAAAGTATGTTTATGCCCTTTTTCTGTGGAGCAGGATTTATACTCATCACACTAAATATAGCTGGAAAAGCCTCTTCTAAACAACTGATGCTATGGAACTACGCCTATATTCGCACTTATGCTGAACTTTCTAGCGAGAAAAGAGTGTGGGCCGAGTTCTGCTTTATTTATTTTAATATTCGCTGTCTCATTATTTCTGCTTGTCAGCTAAACATTTATTTAATAATGCTTCCACAAGCACAGTATCGCTACTAATTTAAAGATAAAAACTCTTTGATTATCTGCCACCCCATGACTCAACAATAGTTATAAATTGCATTTGTAACTATCTGTTTAATAAAGTGTCACTACTATAATAGGCTCTTTAATTAAAGCTTAATAGTTAATTTTTTCATTCAGCTTCTGTACATGTTCAATTGCTATTCTTTACATAAACTCAAGGAGTTTATTATGAAGTCATCTACAAAAATCATGCTTACTATCAGTAGTTTCATTCTCTTTTCCACCTTGACCATTCCTGCTTTCGCGGGTGGTTTCTCACTAGGCTATAGCAGTCATGGAAGTCATTACAGTGCGGGCTATGGTCATCGCGGTTATAGTGGTCATTCTCGTTCAGGTGCTTATGGTCGACATAGTTACTTGGGAAGGAATTATGGATATCGTAATTCGCACAATTACCAAAAACATTCATACCCTAACTACAATCACAATAACTACAGTAGTTATAGCCGCGCTCCTTCATATAAAAAACCATGTCACGATGTATTCAAAACAACTGTTGATCACTATGGTCAATATCATAAAACGGGCGGCACTATGTGCTATGACCGTTATGGTAAAGCTTATATTGTTTCTGGCAGTCGCTACCAAATCCAATAGTCAGGATCATGTTATTAAAGATGTCATCAAGGTCTGATTGTTCTTCTAGAACCTATCATATATTGAATATCAACCAGTAAATTCACACACTAAAAAAGAAGTTTCAAAAACTTGTCACGTTTATTCGGTTTAGTTATTCATAAACAGATAGGATAGTAGAGTGTTACTTCTTCTCATTTTAAGTTTATTTTAACGATATCTCATACTTACTTGTCCTCTTTGAACAACGCGTACCCAGCGTTCATGAATACTTGCGTCTTCTACCTCAGGCTCAATAGTCACCACATAAACCCGTAGTTCATTGTTATCTTTGGCAAGTAACCCTTGTAAAAACTGCCCTTTACCTAAGTCATACCAATGGGCTTGTCCTTCAATATCTTTTTCCATAAAACTTAGAACAGGTAATTTAATCGGTTTAGGGAAGTATTTATCCCATTTTCCTGCATAGATAGCATCTAATTTTGCCCAACCGCCTAAAGGTAGATTTCCTGATTGTTGCTGGCGCCTTCCCCATGGTAATAAAATATTACTGCCATCTTTCTTTTGTACAGGTAATCTAGCTTTTGGGTTGGGGAAATATACCCTCAAAATATCATCATCGTGCTGGAAGTAAACGCCTTCACACATTAAATCGTTTTCCTATGACCAAATGGTTTCCACGCTGGTGCTATCACATTAGGCATAGCACTACGATCAATCAATCTACTAGGAGCGACAGTGAATTCCCCATAGCGTTGGTTTATTTCATCCATCGCATTATTAAGTTGCTCACGTTTATTATCAGCTTGATTATCTGCAAACAAATCAGTTTGTTGTTCACTGTGTGGATCTAACGCTGTTACTTGCACTTGCCATACGCCCTGTCCTTGCCAGCTTTTCACTGTAAATTGTCGACACTTAATAAACAGTGTTTGGCCATCATCTGTTGCAGTGTTTAATTTTACTTTAGTGTGTAACCAACCTTGCTCTGTTTTAAGGCCGATATAAAACTGGCTAGCTTTAAACTGATGTTTTCTTAACCTACTCGCCACTTTTTGACTCATATGCTGAAAGTAGGTCAGTATTGTGGCGAGGTCTTTTGTTTGTGGTGGCATCACTTTGCCATGCCCTATCGTCTTAGGTTCTTTTACCCTGGTGATAATAGGTTCTGGATCTTTACCTTGTGCCATTAACCAGAGTCGACGTCCTAAATTACCAAACCGTTTAGCTGGAATACTAATGGGGATATTTTTCATATCACCACAATTAATAACACCATATTGTTTCAGAAAGTTAGCAGTGCCTGTATTAATGCCGCTAAGTTCGGTCACATGTAATGGCGCCAATGTTTTTTCTGCCTCCCATGGTAATATTTGAGTTAAGCCATCAGGTTTGTTTAGCTTTGCAGCATATTTAGCGGTGGTTTTATCGCCACTCACACCAACGCTACTTGTTAAGCCAGACACGCTGCTAATAGCATCTTTTACCCGTTGTGCTATTTGCAATGGTGTACCCAATAAACTTTGACAATGAGTTACATCGAGAAAGGCTTCATCTACGCTATATACTTCTAAGTCAGGTGTAATACTTTGCAGTGAGGCCATGATCTTTGTCGATACCTCGGCATAACGATAAGGCCGAGAGGGTGCTTGAATCAAGTCAGGACATAACTGACGCGCTTCTTTAAGACGCATACCCGTTTTAACACCATAAGCTCGAGCTTCATAACTTGAGGTAATGATCGTTGAGCCTTGGATACCGTTAGTGACAGCAACCGGACGATTACGCCAGAAAGGATTATCTTGCTGTTCTATTTGGGCAAAAAAGCAGTTCATATCTACCAAGATAATTACTTTTTTCCAGCTGTAATCACCGTCCATTTTTAACACTAAGGTCCTCTATAAAACAGAAGGGTTCGTGTTGATATTTTAAAATCATCTTTCTCACCTTTTAGAGAAAATATAGAGAAGAGAAAATATAGAGAATTTTTATGCTTAGGTCAATTGTTTTTATCTTCGTTTCTTCTATTCTCAATCAAATATAAAGCTCATCTATAGAAATAACTTCAAGTATTAAGAAAGTACTTTTATTTGTATCACTACTATAAATTAGATTGATTCGGTAGAAAATCGCGTCGAATGTCACAACAATCAGCAGAGCTGCACGAGTGGAGTAAAAAAGCGCGTTTAAAAGCAGCCTCTATTAGTGGCCGTTGTCCATAGAATAGATATCATCTACTAATCAAGTACGACTCTATTGGGTTCAGTCTTTAGAAATATATCCTCTTCAAAGCTAGCCACATTTATTGCATTGAGAATAAGTTCTTCATACAACCAATAATAAAACCCACCTTCATAGACACGATATCGCCACTGATATTTACATTGGATAAAGCTATTCTCTAAACAGCCAAGTAAACGTGGTTTCCCGGCTTCATCATCTGGGTTATTATATATGAGTGTTTTATTACCTAAGGAAATATTAAAACGATCGATCTGTACCGTATTAGCATCAATTTGTGAAAATTTGAGCCTATCTCCCATTAAATCATCACCTTGCTGATCAATCACACATTGTTTATCAAAGGCATAAAATGCTGTTTCTTTTGCAAGTAAATGTCGTTCAGCAAGTGCCGCCCTTTCAGCACAATGCTGTTCTGAACGCTCGCTTTTATCCCATTGTTTGATGATAATTTGTAATACTAAGATTGTCATAAACACTTTATTTCTGGTAAACAGTGATTATCAACTGAAAAACGGCGTATAACAAATGTAATAATTATCTATTATGATTTATATATCTTAAATTCCTACTTATGGATAGATTTAAACTCTCTGGAGCACACTGATGAAAAAGATATGCGTTTATTGCGCCTCAAGCCCAACCATAAAACCAATATTCTTTGATGCAACTGAAACACTGGCCAAGTTGTTTGTAGAGCATGATATTGAGTTGGTATTTGGCGGTGGTGCACGCGGTTTAATGGGTAAACTAGCCGACACGGTAATTAAACATCGCGGTAAAATTAAAGGCATTATGCCGCAGTTTATGAATGAAGTTGAATGGGCCCATAAAGGGGTTACTGACTTTGAGTTTACTGAGACAATGCATCAACGAAAAGCGCTGTTTTTAGAAGGTATTGATGGTTTAGTCGCCCTGCCGGGGGGTTGTGGCACTTTAGAAGAATTACTCGAAGCGATTACCTTAAAACGCTTGGGTCAGTTTACTAAACCTATTGTTATTCTTAACACAGACAATTATTACCAGCCATTAAAAGACATGCTGAATAAATGTGTAGATGAAGACTTTATGCAAAAATCACACTTAGACATGTGGCGCTTTGTTGACGAGCCAGAACACGTTATTGATGCACTTAAGAATTCACCTAGTTGGAATGCTGGCGCTATCAAGTTTGCCAACCAATAAACTATCTGTCTCTTATACACATCTGACGCTGCCGACGATCTACTCTGTGTAGAT
>CAJXPP010000185.1 GCA_913058195.1 uncultured Gammaproteobacteria bacterium
AGATTAAATTATGAAATTGATAAAATCACTCACAGCTGTCGCTATTGGTGTTGCCCTTAGTCTTAATGCCTTCGCAGTAGAAACTCAGGTCATGGTTCGTGCTAAAGCAGTAGATGCTAAATACATTGGCACTAGTGTCGGCGGCGTTAAAGTCGTTGTTGAAGATGCTGAAACAGGTGAAATCCTCGACCGTGGTTGGATCAATGGTGGTACGGGCAGTACCAAAGCAATTATTAAAGAACCAATTGCTCGTGGTCAAGTGATGACTGATGATAAAACGGCTGGCTTTTTAGCAAAAGTGGATATTACTAGCCCACGTCTACTCCGCTTTAAACTCGTTGCACCCTACGGTTACCGACAAGCATTACAAGAGGCTTCTGTTACTAGTTGGGTTATTCCAGGCAAGAATATTCTAGGTGATGGCATAACACTTAATATGCCAGGCTTTATTGTAGATGCATGGACACGCGTATTAGAAGGCGGCCAAGTAGATATTTATACAAAAGCGATGATGTTATGTGGCTGTCCGATTTATCCTGATGGTCCTTGGGACCCTAAAAACTATGAAGCTAAAGCGATTATCATGCAAAATGAAGTTAAAGTTGCTGAAGTGCCTTTAGAATTTACGGGTCCCGTAGGTATGTTTTCAGGCAAAACAAATATAACTAAACCGGGCTACTATAAAGCTATTGTCTACTTATTCGACAAAAAAACAGGCAATGTTGGTGTTGATCGCGCAATGTTTGAAATTAACCAAAAATAGCTACAATATAAAGTGCCCTGTTTCATTAACAGGGCATGTCTTGTAACATTTCGCCTAATAGTAAGTCTAATTATAAAATCAACATTAGGAGATGAAAATGAATACGGCTTCATGCCCAGTATCAGGTGCAGGATTAGGACTTCGTAGAAGTTTTATGAATGAGCTGGAAGCTCTGCCTCATAACCCTGTCGATTTCCTTGAAGTCGCACCAGAAAACTGGATGGAACTGGGTGGAAGTCTTGGCAAAAAGTTTGCCTACTTTGCTGAACGTTTTCCAATGTTATGCCATGGTCTCTCTCTTTCTATTGGTAGCCCAGACCCTTTGGATGAACACTTTCTTATTCGTCTCAAAAGATTTCTCGATAAGCACAAAATAGTCAGTTATAGCGAGCATTTAAGCTATTGCAGTGATAATGGTCATTTATACGATTTAATGCCAATACCATTCACTGAGGAAGCTGTCATCCATACTGCTAACCGTATTAAACGTGTACAAGATATTTTAGAACGCCGTATTGTAATGGAAAATGTGTCTTACTATGCTGCTCCTGGCCAAGAAATGGATGAAATGGATTTTTTCAATGCCGTCATTAAAGAAGCTGACTGTGACATACTACTCGATGTAAACAATGTGTATGTTAATAGTATTAATCATAATTATGATGCTAAGCACTATATAAAATCAGTTCCTAGTGAACGTATTGCCTATTTACATATTGCAGGCCACTATGATGAAGCAGAAGATTTGAAGGTAGATACGCATGGCGCAGATATTATTGATCCTGTCTGGGATTTACTGCAGACAAGCTATCAAGTTCACGGTGTGATACCAACCTTATTAGAACGTGATTTTAATATCCCATCGATTGATTCACTTTTTACTGAAGTAGAACAAATTCGTCATTATCAATCAGCTCAGGAAAGTAGCAATGTCGCAACAGCCTAGCTTCATCGATACCCAGTATCAGTTTGCTCAAGCTATTCGAGATCCTGTTAATAATCCTGCTCCTGACAATATAGAGCAACGTCGGATGGCTATTTATCAGGAGTTATTTTATAACAATATTGAAGGGTTTATTGCTAACGGCTTTCCAGTATTAAGAGAAATATTCTCAGATGATGCATGGGATAAAATGATTCGTGACTTTATCATTAAACATCATTGTAAAACCCCACTGTTCCATGAAATAGCTCGTGAATTTCTTGCTTATTTAGATAATGAACGTGATTGTGCAACAGACCCAGTGTTTATGAAAGAGCTAGCTCATTATGAATGGGTTGAATTAGCACTTAGTGTATCTGATGCCGATGTTCAGCACTTTCAACCTGAGCTTGGCCAAGATAGTCTATCTGTGAAGCTGGTTAGCTCACCTGTTGCTTGGACTTTACCTTATCACTACCCCGTTCATCTAATTGGTCCTGATTTCCTGCCTGATCAAGCAAGTGAACAGCCTGTGTTTTTACTCATTTATCGTAATAGTGATGATGGTGTGACATTTTTAGAGTTAAATCCAGTCAGTGCTCGTCTAATCGAACTACTTAATGACGGTCTAACCGGTCAGTTAGCTGCAACTCAGATTGCACAGGAGCTTCAGCATCCTTCAGCCGATGTCGTTATTGCAGGTGCAAGATCATTGATTGAAGATTGGTTGCAACGTAATATATTACAACTTGCTTAACACTAAGTTCATAAATTACACGCAATAAAAAGGGCTGAAGAAAATTCTTCAGCCCTTTTTATTTTGAACTTTTAACTGCTTATGCTGTTGCTAATTGAACCGCTTCAGCAGATAAACGTGTTATTTCATCCCAGTTTTCTGCATCAACTAAATTAGCCGCACACATCCAAGAACCACCAACACAGGCTACATTTGGTAGGCTATAGTAGTCTTTAACATTCTTTTGGTTTACGCCGCCTGTTGGGCAAAATGTAATTTGTGGAATTGGGGCGCCAATTGATTTAAGCATTGGAATACCACCTGCTGCTTCTGCAGGGAAGAACTTCATTTCCGTAATCCCTTTTTCTAATAAACGCATCGCATCACTTGGGTTTGCAATACCAGGTAATAAAGGTACACCTGTCGCGATAGCCGCATCAATCATCTTGTCTGTTGTTCCAGGACTAACGATAAACTCAGCACCTGCTGCAATAGCTTTATTTAATGTATCGATATTGATAATGGTGCCTGCACCAACAATCGCTTCTGGTACTTCAGCTTTAATGCGTGTGATCGACTCTAATGCCGCTTCAGTACGTAAAGTGATTTCTAGTACCGTAATGCCGCCTTTAACTAATGCTTTTGCTAATGGCACAGCATGCTCAACATTATTAATCACCATAACTGGAACGATTGGTGATGAACTCATTATTTCTTTAATTGTTTTACTCATTGTATTTTATATTCCAAAATTTAATTTATGTTGGCTTAGTTAATTGGATCATTGTTAAACATGTTAATAGCACCTGTTTCCGCTGAAGAAACACCTCGACGGAAGCTATCAAATAACTCTCTACCCATACCGTAGTGATGTTCAATACTGCCTTTAATACACTGAGTACGGTTATTGAATACATCATCATCAATCAATATATTTAAATCACCTGTTTGCGTATTTAAATGAAGCATATCACCACTACGAACACGCGTTAATGGCCCACCGTCTTCACATTCTGGACAAAGATGGATTGCTGATGGCACTTTACCTGATGCGCCAGACATACGACCATCAGTTACAATCGCAACATGGAAGCCTTTATCTTGTAATGAACCTAGGAGTGGTGTGAGTTTATGTAACTCAGGCATACCATTCGCTTTAGGACCCTGGAAGCGTAATACAACAATAAGATCTTTTTGCATCTCACCACGCTTAAAGGCAGCAACAACATCATCTTGATCATCAAATACCATCGCTGGTGCTTCAACAATCTGATGCTCTTCTGCAACAGCAGAAATCTTTGACATGCCTCGGCCCAGATTGCCTTTAATTAAATGTAAGCCACCTGTTGTTGAAAATGGTTTTTCAATCGTTCCAATAACTTCTTCATCTAATGATTTTCCAGGTCCCTCTTCCCAAATAAGTTCGTCACCTTTTAGTTTTGGTTCTTGTGTATAACTATTCATACCTCGGGTAGGAGAAACAGTCATTAGGTCTTCATGCATTAAGCCATTTTTCAATAACTCACCAATCAACACACTCATCCCACCTGCTGCTTGGAAATGATTAATATCAGCATCACCATTAGGATAAATACGAGTAAGCAATGGAACTATTTTTGTCAATTTGTCGAAGTCGTCCCAGTTGACAATAATGCCTGCTGCGCGAGCAATAGCAATGATATGCATTGTATGATTGGTTGAACCACCTGTAGCCATCAAACCAACAATCGCATTTACAATGGCTTTTTCATCAATCATATGACCAATGGGACGGAAATCATCACCCATTGCCGTATATTTTAATACTTGTTCAGTTGCACTTTCAGTCAAAGCTTTACGTAATGGCGTATTTGGATTAATAAATGAGCTACCCGGTAAATGTAGGCCCATCATTTCAACCATCATTTGGTTACTATTGGCAGTACCGTAGAAAGTACATGTACCTGCACTATGGTAAGAGTCTGATTCAGCTTTTAATAAAGCATCACGACCTACCTTTCCTTCGGCATATAACTGGCGAATACGTACTTTTTCTTTATTTGGTAAACCACTTGGCATTGGGCCGCCTGGTACAAATACTGCTGGCAGATGGCCAAAGCTCAATGCTGAGATCAATAGCCCCGGCACGATTTTGTCACAAATACCTAAAAATAAAGCACCATCAAACATATTATGGCTTAGACCAATCGCAGATGACATAGCAATAACATCACGACTAAAAAGCGATAATTCCATACCCGGTTGACCTTGAGTCACACCGTCACACATTGCTGGTACACCACCTGCAAATTGTGCAACACCACCTGCTTTATTGGCAGCACTCTTAATAATGTCAGGGTAATCTTTATATGGCTGATGTGCTGACAACATATCGTTATAAG
>CAJXPP010000186.1 GCA_913058195.1 uncultured Gammaproteobacteria bacterium
CGTCAGATGTGTATAAGAGACAGTAATAAGGGTAACGTCTCCTATTACCATTCAGATAGTAAAGTTTGTTTATTTTGCTCTTTGTTGGCTGTGGCGCCGTGGTGTAATAATAAGCGGGTAATACCGGTTTTGCCATGTGACAATGCTAAATCGAGAGGCAGCTGTCCGTAATTGTTAGTTTGGTCCAGCATTCTCTTAGCTTTAAGGTGAGTTGTGTTGTTTTCTAATAACAAACGAATGAACTCGATTTTTGTATTTTCAACAGCGTAGTGTAGGCAGTTATAACCTTTAGAACCAGTTGGCAGTTCAGTAGTTTGCTCACTACTCTGATTATGTAATTGCATATATAAAGCCTGCTCACCTTGATAACAAGCACCTAGAATTAACAAAGAACTATCTGTCGTTGCACCTGCATTTTGCAATAATTGCAGACTTCGTAGTGCGCTGTCCCGATCAGTGTCAGCTAGTAATACAAGGTCTATAGCGTGCGGGGATTCGATATTGTTAACATTAATGTCCGCTTGCGCATTTGGGTTTGCTCCAGCTTCAAGTAACGCGTGTATTACTGCATGATCAGCTCTAGATGCAGCAAGGACGATAAGTGGCAAATTATACTCATCTCTATAGCTAGCATTAGGATCAGCACCTGCGTTTAAAGCATCTATTACCTTTTGGATATTAGATATTGGGCCAAGAGATACTGCATTGCGTAATGAGTAAAGTGCAGGATCAGCTTGCTGGATCCTTATCTCTTTGAAATTGCTGATGGCTTTATCAAAAAAGCCTAACTGAAAGGCCACTAAAACATGTGCTACAAGGCTAATTACTAGGTAGGTTATGAGGGCTTTGCTACGCAGGCTTTTTATAAAAGTGAGCACGGTAACAAACAGCAGGCTTGGCATAGAAATAAAGATAAATAGCAGTAATGCGATAAACCCTAGTGCCGTAGATTTATCACCGCTGCTATTAGTTGCCACGGTAAAGAGTATGGCGACGACAATCAAGACCAAGATATTGACACTAATTGCTAGAGGTTTTAGAAACCGTGGCGTTGAAGATGTTCTCGTTTGATTTGCCATATGCTTATTACTCTTCTGCTATTCCAATATTCTGTTTCTTTAATTCCCGAATTATCCCTCACACCGAATAGAACATGTCAGCAATTTAGCTGTATTTATTTTTTCATCGGTTTAAATAGAAAGCTCTTATGTTGGGCAAACTATATTCCCAACTTTTTATGAATTAAGCAATATCTGTTTTGGCTTGTAGATTCAACCGGTCGATAGTGGTTAAATGTTAATCGCATAAAATCACCATCCAAAAGTTATAAATTAAGGAATTATTGGTAATATTATTCGTGATGGGTATTTTTCTGAATGAAATATTATTTGATTGGCAGGTATTGTTTCAATTGATGTTTCATTAGACTTTCCAGTATTTAAGTTTCTATCATAACGAGGGAAATTACTACTTGATATTTCGACTCTAATTTTATGATCTTTCAGAAAAACATTACTAGTTGGCCATAATTCAATTTCAATTTCTACAGGCTTATCTAATGGTTGATTATAATTTTTACGGATAATGCCATCACTAAGATTATAGGCATTACCATTAGGATGAACGTCAATCAGTTTAACAGTAAAGTCCGTTGATACCGCATCAGTTGATACATATAATATAGCCCGTACAGGTCCGGTTACTTCCATCGATCTTTCCATAGGTTCCGAGCTATAGATAAGAACATCCGACCGATCTTCTATTATATTTTGTGGATAAGTTCCAGATCGAGGTCCCAACATTGCCCCACCCATCGAAGGCACAGGATCTAATGGATCATAAATATAGGTATCGGTTTGTTCATTCATTTGTGGTGATTCAATATCTAACCTTCCATTACTAACAACCTGATTCGCATGGCTAGCACTATGAAGATAAAAAGGCGTATATTGCGTTCGCATTAATGGCCATTCATTTTCATCTCGCCATTGATTAATACCCATAACGTAAATTTTCACCGGAGGCATATCAAGCGCATCGCCATCAAAACGCTCTAGTTGATAATCAAACCAAGAAAGACTAGCAGCAAGGCTTGCTTGCCGATATGGTTCTACTTTACCGATATTAGGCAATTCTGTAGCGACAGCATGACCCCATGGGCCAATGATAATTCTTGATTCCTTTGCGACCTTAGTTTTTGCCTGTGTTTTTATTTGTATGAAGTCTTCAATTTGTGTTGGCAAAAAAGGATCAAACCAACCCGCTAGTAACAGTACAGGGGCTTGTACAGTTTGAGCTCTATTATGACCATCAATAATATTCCAATAGTAGGCATCATTTTGTTTAGTCACCCAATCATTAAAGAAATCAGTGTCACCAAGTGCCACATTATCAATATCAATAGTGGGTAAAGTATCAATAGAAGCGATTAACTTATTCATATCGACTTCTCGATCTTCTTCACCACGACTTCGCATTGCCCAATACACAGCACTTTCAAGCGAAAATGCATTGCCAGGGTAAAACATATTTTGGAATTTTGTACTTGCAATATGAATGAAAAAAGCATCTAGACCTGGGGCAGTCTGATCAGCTATGGCCCATTGCGTATGACCAAATGCCGAACCTCCCCACATAACAATTTGGTCGTTATACCAAGATTGTGATGCCAACCATTTCAGAGTTTCAATACCATCTTTACGCTCATGAATAAGAGGATAAAAAGTCCCTTCCGATTGATAACGTCCTCGTGTGCCTTGGATGACGACAGTGTAACCTCGCCTCGCCCAGTAACGGCCAATAATATCTGACCGAAATGTATTAGAGAATGTTTTAGTAAAGGGTATTCGGATCAATATTGTCGGTGTTTTCATCTGCCCTTTGGGGCGATGAACATCAGCCACCAACTCAATTCCATCCCGTGTTTTAAAACCAATATTATGATCAGTCACAACGCTATACTCGGCTGAACGAACATTGTCGTTCGGTAATAAATACTGCTCGCCAAGAAAGTCTGCTGTAAAAGCACAACCTGATAATAATTGTATAAAAATTAGTGCTGTTATTACTTTGTAGAACTTAACAAGTTTGGTTTTACAAAAGTCCATTTAGACATTCCCTATGATATATAGTCTATTACACCTGAGGTGAATGCATGATTAGGCCAAAGCCTCTTTCACCTAAGCTAGCTACTTGGCCTTCAGTAATTTTACCCCCAGCAGTAAACATTAAAATTGGGTCACAGATATCGTGTTTTAACAAATAAGTACCACAACCACCTTCTTGGGCAATGATGACATCACGATATGCATTCACCACAGTTAATGCCGAACGCGTCAGAATTGTCGTTTCACCTACTTGTGCCCCAACAATACAATCAATTTGCAACTGTTTAGCTTTGTTAACAATATCTATTGAACGTAGTAAACCACCCATTTTCGATACTCTTATATTTATTATCCATTTATCCGGAGTATCCAGTAGATAAGAAAATTGCTGAAGTCGTAGAAAAGATTCATCTAGAATTATTTTTAACCCCAGCTCAGTCGAAATTGACAGTAAGTCATCATAGTTATTGGCTTGTAATGGTTCTTCAATAGCGAAAATTGAGTGGCCCAGTTCTCGCATGTAACTGATAGCTTCATCAGAGGTATACCACAGATTATTGGCATCTAGTCGTATTCGTGCATGTTTAACTTTTCCCACGACTAAATCACATTTAGCTTTGTCGTGTTCTATATCTCCGGTTAGTTTAATTTTAAAATCAACAAACCCCATCAAGTTATAACGTTCGACAAGTTTAGAGAAACCATCGAGACTACTGTCCCCCAGAACGGCAGTATAGTCGTAGCTGCCCGATAACTCCGGTAATTGTAATAAGCTTTCTACCGTGCAATTTAATTCTTTAGCGAGTAAATCAAGAAGTGATAGTTCTATAGCACACCACGCAGCAGGGTTACGATCGATGCCATTCCTATGCTCGCTTATCCATAACTTTAGTGATACTAAGTTTGAAATAGATACGATCAGAGATGATTTATGCGTTTGGAAGAATGTTGATACTGATTGATATGTTTCATTAGTTACATATATTCGGGGGCATGACTCACCATAACCCACATTTTGCTGTGTTTTCGCTTTTACTATGATGGAGTCGGTCATGTTTCGCGTGGCAGATGCATGACTGAAGGAAAGCTTAAATGGAATTTCTAGGCGTTCAATAGTGAGATCAAATATTTTCATACAAGATAGTCTTCAAATGGAAAGTCATTATCACTACCATTTTGTAATAACAGATATTTGAACTGACTTTCACGCATTCCTTTTGCAAGGCAATGCTCCTTATAAGCATTCCCTGTACCTGTTTTTATACGTTTAACTATTATTTCATTGAGCCTACTACTTGCTCGCTTACTGGCATATTCGGTATTTAAATTCTGCAATTTTTTATCAAGCGATGATGCAGAGATATCCAAGTCGGGAGCTAACTCTATATACAATTCATAGCAACTTTTACGAACCGATGTTAAACAGAGATAGAAAGGTTCATTGAGAGTGAGCTTAGTATTTAACTCCTCTACAGCAGTCATCAATTGCTGTTCAGCCAACTTTTCACCAGTAATATTAGTAACACCTTTACCTTTCTGTACAAAACAAATCAGAGGAGTACTTTTCTTAAACCCTGTTACTTCAATAATGTCATTCATAAAATAACGATATAAACCAGCTGCTCTGTCTCTTATACACATCTCCGAGCCCACGAGACTAGGCATGATCTCGT